>CALWWT010000022.1 GCA_944385325.1 uncultured Clostridia bacterium
TTTATAATGATACGGCGACCGCCGAGATCTACACTCTTCCCCTACACGACGCTCTTCCGATCTCATGCGAAGCATGGCAATGGCGGAAAAAGAGAACGAGCGATTGGACTTTATCGACAGCCTGCAACTGCTGCCGGATTTAAACCGGTAGCAGTGAGCTTGTCGAAAAACGTTTTTGGAATTGGCAAATCGACTGCTCAAGATTGGACAAACCCTTGTTTAGAGGACAGCAGGTCCAGGGGCGCAGCCCCTGGGCGCGCTCCGCGCGCAACCTCTCACTAAAACGTAGCCATTGCCCATGCGAAGCATGGCAATGGCGGAAAAAGAGAACGAGCGATTGGACTTTATCGACAGCCTGCAACTGCTGCCGGATTTAAACCGGCAGCAGTTTTTTTATAATTTATCAACAGGCGTTGAAAAAATCTTTTAGCCAGTTAAATGAATGCCTTGACCATGGTAGTACAATATGATATGATAATAAGGAAATATATTTTCCTGGTTGGGATAGCTTGCGGATTGAAAGGACATGATGATGTGAACTATTTTAGCCCGGTCAACCGGAAACTGATTTTTAGAAGCCTTATTTTGATGATCATACTGCTGATTTTTTCGTTTATGGGGGTTTATCTTTCCGGTCATTCGGCTTATAACAGCGCGCGTCAGATGGGTACGATGACCACTGATTATCTGCGCATCCAGATTGACAGCTTTTTGGATGAATATGGAGATATGCTGGAAGTAGGGTATAATTATGCGGCTGATATGATCGAATCCGATTATTCAAACGAAGCGGTAAGAAAATGGATGGTCAGTTTTTCTGAGGAGTATAAGGATACGCTGACCTATGATGAAAGCGGTCTGTACGGTGTAATCCGCGGAGAGGGACTGTTCAGCAGCGGATGGAAACCGGATGAAGATTATGATTTGTTTACCCGTACCTGGTATACAAGGGCAGTTGCCGCAGGGGTCGGTAAGATTGTCCGTTCTGACGTGTATTCGGATGCGAAGGATGAGGTGCGGATGATAACCCTTTCTACCCTTCTGCCCGATGGTGAAAGTGTCCTTGCGCTGGATATCCAGGTTGGGAGTATTCAGATTCAGTGGCAGGAGGGCAGTGATGTTTTTCCCGGGACTGCCACAGTTGTTGACAGTAAGGGAGAAGTCGTGCTGCACCAGCGGATCGGACAGGAGCATGTTCCCTGTGAACTGGATAGTTTTACACCGGAAGACTATCTGCGGCTGATATCCGGATTTGAGGGGACGCGCGGAAGGGTGCTGCGTGAAGGAAAAGAGGATATTTATCAGGATTATTATGTAATGGATGGGAGCGGCTGGATCTTTATTGTCACTATACCGGAGGCGGTGATCACCAGAAGCGCTACGATACTGTTTTACATACAGATTACGCTGATCGGTATCTTTATGGCAGTCGTTATTTTTCTGAGCATCCAGAATTACCGGCGTTCGCTGCATTCCCAGAAGAATGTCAACTGTTTTGAAGCATTGGGGCAGACTTATTATTGCGTCGTTATGGTGAATGCTGCGAAGGATACCTGCGAGGTGCTTAAACAGGAGATGCAAGATGGACTGGATTGGAAAAATCAGCACAGCTATATCCATTTTCTAAGCCAGATGAAAAAGACCGCGCATCATCCGGAAGTTTCCGAACAGCTGGTTGAAGAATTTGGTATCCGTCAGCTGCTGTGCCTGGCACGCGGAGAGCGCGACCGCTGCTATATGGAGTACCAGCGCAATTGTCCTGACGGACTGCGCTGGGTAAGCGCCGAAGCATTTGCAGTTCCGGGCGTTCAGGATGCACAGGTAATTATTCTGGCATTCCGGATGATTCATGCAGCCAAGATTGCCGAGTTGGAGAAGAGCCAGGCACTGCGCGATTCGCTGACCAGTGCGCATCATGCGGCACAGGCAAAGAATGATTTCCTTTCCCGGATGAGTCATGATATGCGCACGCCGATGAACGCTGTGATTGGATTTACTGATCTGGCACGACGCAGCCTGACAGAACCGGAAAAGGTCAGCCAGTGTCTGGATAAGGTGACAGCTGCGTCCCGGCAGCTGCTGCATCTGATCAATGAAGTGCTGGACACTGCCAAGATCGAACAGGGAAAAATGGAACTTGTCTTTGCTGATACCGATCTGGTGCAGCATCTGGAAAGTGTGGTTGACTTTTTCAGCGTACAGGCACAGGGGCAGCTGACGCTGACACTGCATCAGCCGTTGGTGGAGCATCCGCATGTTCTGACAGACGCGAGAAGGCTGGATCAGATTTTGAATAATCTCCTGTCCAATGCGGTGAAATATACGCCTGCCGGCGGAAGTATCCAGCTGACACTGGAAGAACTGCATAGTGATAAGCCTGGCTGGGGTATCTACCGGTTTACAGTTCAGGATACCGGAATCGGCATGTCGGAGGAATTTCTCGGAAAGATATTCCTTCCGTTTGAGCGGGAAGACACTTCGATGACCGGAAAAGTTTCCGGTGTTGGACTGGGAATGGCAATTACGCATAATATAGTCCAGCTGATGGGCGGAAGGATTGATGTACAGAGTGTACAGGGAGAAGGCTCGACGTTTACGGTCATATTGCCCTGTGAATTTGCCGGTAATGAAGAAAATGCGCCTGAACAGGCGGTTGAGGAATTTTCGCTGGCTGGACTGCGGATATTGCTTGCGGAGGATAATCTGCTGAATATGGAGATTGCGACGGAACTTCTGGAGATGGAAGGGGCGCAGGTGACCGCTGCTGAAAATGGACAGCTGGCAGTGGAATGTTTCCGCGACAATCCGTCTGGTCGCTTTGACCTGATTTTGATGGATATTCAGATGCCGGTAATGGATGGATACGCAGCCACCCGGGTAATTCGCCAGCTGGATCATCCGCAGGCAAAGACGATTCCGATACTGGCGATGACCGCCAATGCGTTTGCGGATGACGTTATTGCCGCTCAGGAGGCAGGAATGAACGGACATATCGCCAAGCCGATCGATATGGCACGGATTCGCGAAGCGGTCGCGGCGGCACTTGCAGAAGCTGCCGGACAAGTGTGAATATGAGATTAGAGTAAATGCCGGTAGGAAAAGGAGACTTTAATGGCAGAAGAACAGATCATTCATACTATGGGGATGGGCAACTGCGGCGGCAGATGTCTTTTGCATTTGCATATGCAGGATGGAGAGATCAGGCGGATTTCGACTGAACCTGCCTGTGTTGATTCGATACAGCAGCCGTTGACCGCCTGTGCGCGTGGGATACATTATCATAAAACCTTTTTTCGGGACCGGCTGACTGCGCCGATGAAACGGGTCGGAAAGCGTGGGGAGGGAAAATTTGTCCCCATCAGCTGGGAGGAAGCGGTGGAAACAATCGCTTCCGAATGGATTCGGATTCGTGACAAGTACGGTCCTGCATCCCGATACGTTCATTATGCGACCGGTTCGGCGGCGGTTTTCCGTGGACCTGGGCTGGCAAAACGGCTGCTGTCTCTGGACGGCGGTTTTCTGGACTATTATAATTCCTATTCAACTGCCTGTGTTTCCTATGTGACGCCGTATATGTACGGTACCAATATGACCGGTTCGAGTTATGATACCCTGCTGGATTCCAAGCTGATCATCCTCTGGGGACATAATCCGGCGGAAACGGTCTTTGACGGGCAGATGTTCTGGCTCAAAAAGGCAAAAGAAAAGGGTATCCCGATCATCGTCATCGACCCGAGAAAGAATGATACCGCGCTCAGACTGGATGCGCAGTGGATTGGTATTCGACCGGGTACTGATGCCGCATTGTCGGATGGAATGGCGTATTGGATTTATACGCATGGATTGTATGACCGGGATTTTATCAGCCGGTGCACCATCGGTTTTGACCGGGAACATATGCCGGAAGGAATCGACCCGGACTTGTGTTATTTTGATTATCTGATGGGTACACGGGACGGTGTCGAAAAAACGCCGGCATGGGCGTCAGTCATCACCGGCGTACCCGAAGAGATGATTATTCAGCTAGCCGAGCAGTACGCGACAGCAGGTCCGGCGGCATTGATTCAGGGGTATGGTCCTCAGCGTCAGGAAAACGGTGAACAGGTGACTCGCGGCGGAATTATGCTGGCGGCACTGACCGGAAATGTCGGTGTGAGCGGCGGCTGGGCAGGCGGTCCGGGATACCTTACGCGTCATGCGCAGCCGCATCTGCCGCGGGTGGAAAATCCCTGCCGGTACCAGATCCCGGTTTTTGGATGGAGCAAGGCGGCTGATTGTGGCGAAAAGCTGACCGGACTGGACGGCGTGACATTTGAGGGAAAACGGAGTCCCGATGTGCATCTGCCGTGTTCAATTAAAATGATCCTGAATCTGGGAGGGAATGCACTGATCAACCAGCATGGCGATATCAATGAAACTGCCCGGATTTTGCAGGATGAAAGCAGGGTCGAGTTTATTGTTGTGAGTGACCTGTTTATGACGGCAAGCGCAAAGTTTGCTGATATCCTGCTGCCCGGAACCAGCCTTTTTGAAGGGGACAATCTGGTCACACCGTGGATGGTGGGCGATTTTGTCGGGTTTATCAATAAGGTGTGCCAGCCGGTAGGAGAGAGCCGGTTTGAATATGACTGGCTGTGCGAGGTTGCAAACAAGCTCGGACTGTATGACGCATTTTCACTTGGACGGACGACAGATGATTGGCTTCGGGCGATTTACGATGACCTGCGCGAAAAAGAACCGGAACTGCCGTCCTACGATGAAGCCAAACCTAGGGGAGTTTACCGTTACCGGACGCTTCCGCCGTATGTGGCATTTGAAAAGGAAGCTGCTGACCCGAAAAACTATCCGTTCCCGACAAAAAGCGGACGGATCGAGATCTTTTCCCGGGAAATTTACGAAGGGACTTTTTCGGAATATGTATCACCGCTGCCAAATTATCTTGCCGGTCGTGAAGGCATTTCCGACCCGATAAAGACGCGTTATCCACTCCAGCTGATCGGCTGGCATACCAAGCGGCGCTGTCACTCGGTACATGACAAAAACCCGGCGCTGGTTCCACTTGATCCGCAGTGCGTCTGGATGCATCCGGAGGATGCAAAGGCGCGCGGATTGCTGGACGGAATGACCGTTCGGGTATTCAATGACCGAGGAGAAACGATGCTGCCGGTCAAGATCACCGACCGGATTGTCAAAGGAGCGGCTGCAATCTCACAGGGCGCCTGGTATGCGCCGGATAAAAAGGGGCGTGACCGCGGCGGTTCGATCAATGTCCTGACGTCCAGTCATTCGACACCGCTTTCTCATGGCAATACCCAGCATTCGATACTGGTCGGGATTGAAAGGGCAGAGGATGCGGATTGAGGATTGCGGCGGGCTGATTCTGGGCGGCGGAAAAGCAAGGCGGATGGGCGGTATTGATAAAGGCAGCCTGATGTTAGGTGAAAAGACCTTTTTGTGCCGTGTCGAGGACGCGCTCGTTTTTTTGCCGGAGAAGCTGTATGCCGGAAATGGTGAGAGCCGGTTTTTGGCTGTTTATGAGGAATTTGCCGGATGCGGACCGCTTGGTGGGATTTACGCCGGACTGTCCTGTATAAATGGCAGCGGACTATTTGTCGCAGCATGTGATACACCGCTTCTGACCGAAAGTTTTGTCCGATTCATGGTCCAGCGTGCCGGAAACGGCGTGACACTCAGTCAGACACCGGATGGACGGCTTCAGCCGCTCGGCGCAGTTTACCATAAAGACTGCCTGCCGGAAATCAAAAGCATGCTGCAAAATGGGCAGCGGCGGCTGATGGGATTGCTGGAACGGGTATCGGTTCGGGTGGTGGAGCTTTCCGGGACAGGATTTGAAGATGTGCATTTTAACGTAAATACGCCGGAAGATGTGGCACTTTTGCGAAAAATGCGGGTACTTGACAACAATGTCAGATTTTGTTAAAATTAAACTGTTCATCGGAGGCATCCATACGTTTAAAAGATAACGGATATGGCAAAGCCGGATAAGATGGCGGGTGAAATTCCCGTTGTCTTATCCGGCTTTTTTGGATGTACTGAAAAATGCAGGGTGAAAGGACGGATTTTTTTCATGACAGCAAAAGAAAACAGACTGACGACTGGACGGATTGCACCGGCACTTTTGCAGTTTGCGCTCCCCTTTATGGCAGCGAGTTTTTTGCAGGCGGTGTATGGAGCGGTCGACCTGTTTGTTGTCGGGCAGTACGCTGATTCGGCGGCTGTTTCGGCGGTTTCGATCGGTTCGCAGCTGATGATGACAGTGACGGCGCTGGTACAGGGGATTTCAATGGGCGGAACAGTCCTGATCGGACGGCGGATCGGTGAAAATAATCAGCCGGGCGTGGCAAAGGCAGTTGGGAATCTGACCTTTTTGTTTGCGGCAATCGCGGTATTTCTGACGCCGGTCATGCTGCTGGGAACCAACGGGATGGTTGCGGTCATGATGACACCGGCTGAAGCGGTGGAATATGCAAGACAGTATGTCTTTATCTGCTGCGCCGGTATGCCGTTTATTGTCGGGTATAACGCGGTCAGCAGTATCTATCGCGGGCTGGGAGATTCGAGAACGCCGGTTATCTTTATTTCGATTGCCTGTGTGGTCAATATTGTGCTGGACTTTCTGCTGACCGGGTATTTTGGGTTGGGTGCTGCCGGTGCGGCGATTGCGACGGTTGCAGCGCAGGCGGTATCGTTTGTCTGTGCACTGACCCATATGCTGCGCGGAGGATTCAAAGTCCCGATGCACCGCGAGGATTTCGCTCCGCGAAAAAAAGAACTGACGGCGATTTTGCAGGTCGGTGTGCCGCTGGCTTTGCAGGACGTACTGGTCAATGTCTCGTTTCTGGCGATCTCGGCGATTATCAATACACTGGGTGTCATTGCGTCGGCAGCGGTTGGCGTTGTTGAAAAACTGATGGGATTTGCGTTTCTGGTGCCGGGAGCGTTTTCTTCGGCGGTTGCGACGATGGCAGCGCAGAATATCGGTGCAGGACGGGATGACCGTGCACGCAGTTCGATGAAATGGGGAATCGTATTTTCCCTGATCTGTGGCGGTATCATTTGCCTTTTGAGCCAGTTGGTTCCAAATCTGCTGGTCGGGATATTTACAGGTGACCCGGCAGTCATCCAGTCAGGAGCGGAATATGTCCGCAGTTATTCGGTTGACTGCGTGCTGGTCAGCTTTGTATTCTGTATGAATGCGTATTTGAATGCGCGTGGACGGTCAATCGTCTGCTTTGCCCATTCGATGGTGGCGACCTTTGCGGTCAGAATCCCGGTGACCTGGCTGATGAGTCGGCTGACTTCTGGGAGCTTGACCCCAATGGGAATTGCGGCACCGGCGGCTTCGCTGGTTTCGATTGTTATCTGCGTGATTTATTTTGCGTGGATGTGGAGCAAGGACCGGCGCTCGACCTGATATGCATAAAGCCCGTTTTCAGTGAGAAGCTGAAAACGGGCTTTATGCAGTCAACAGATCAGTAGATTATTTTGATTTCATTGTCATTAATGCCAAAAATACGGCAAAACTCTTTTCTGTCGGCAGGAGAGGTGATCAGCATAACAGAGGTGAAACTGCCGGTTTCCCGGTTGACAAACCCTGCGGTCTGTTCGCCGGTACAGATACTTGCGCGGATGACCGGATACATGGAAGACGGGTTGTAATCAAAATTAAGAGACAGACGCTTTTTTCCCCGGAACAGCATGACAGACCCTCCTGTAAGATTCATATACATTATTGTACGCCCGGAACCGGGATTCGTCAAGGATTGTCGCGGTTTTGTATTGACATTCCGGGGTAAACAGGGTAAAATAAATTGGATGTACTTTGTTTATATCTGTATGTGTTTTTCACGAGAATACATCAGTTCAGACAGAGATATTTTCTATAGAGGAAAGGAAGACTTCAAGCGATGGAAAATAATAAACCCGTCAGAACCCGGTTTGCGCCCAGCCCTACCGGTTATATGCATATTGGTAACCTGCGTACCGCACTGTACACCTACCTGATCGCCAAAAAGAATAGCGGCACTTTTATCCTGCGTATCGAGGATACCGATCAGGAGCGCTATGTTGAAGGTGCGGTCGATATCATTTACAATACTCTTCGCAAGACTGGTCTGAACTGGGACGAAGGTCCTGATATTGGCGGTCCTGTCGGTCCGTATGTCCAGAGTGAACGGATGGGCATGTTCAAGGCTTACGCTGAAAAGCTGGTTGAACTGGGACATGCATACTACTGCTTCTGCGATAAAGACCGTCTGGAAGAGATGCGTAAAATCCAGACTGCTTCCGGTATGGTTCCAAAATATGATGGTCACTGCCGCAACCTGAGCAAGGAAGAAGTTGCCGAAAAGCTGGCAGCCGGTGTTCCCTACGTTATCCGTCAGAAATGCCCCAAGGAAGGCACCACCACTTTCCATGATGAGGTATTCGGTGATATCACTGTCAACAACTCTGAACTGGACGACCAGATTCTGATCAAGACCGACGGTATGCCGACCTATAACTTTGCAAACGTCGTCGATGACCATACGATGGGTATTACCCACGTTATCCGTGGTAATGAGTATCTGTCTTCCGCGCCTAAATACAACCTGCTGTACGAGGCATTCGGATGGGATATCCCGACCTATATCCATGTCCCGCCGGTCATGAAGGACGCACAGCACAAGTTGTCCAAGCGTAATGGCGACGCATCCTTTGAAGACTTGGTCGCAAAAGGATATCTGGAAGAAGCGGTCATCAACTATATTGCGCTGCTCGGCTGGGCACCCAAGGGTGAAAATGAGATTTTCACGCTGGATGAACTGATTCAGGAATTCGACGTTTCCGGCATCTCCCGCAGCCCCGCGATCTTTGACGGCGCGAAGCTGAAAGCCATCACCGGCGCGTATATCCGCCGTCTGACTCCCGAAAAGTTTATCGAGATGGCTAAGCCCTATATTGAACAGGGAACCGCACGCCGTGATCTGGACATGAATGTCCTGGCTGAGATGCTCCAGCCCCGTACCGAGATTTTCACCGATATCCCCGAGCAGATCGACTTTATCGACACTTTGCCCGACTATGATATCGCGATGTATACCCATAAGAAGATGAAGACCAACCCGGAAAACTCGCTTGCTTCGCTGAAAGCGCTGCTGCCGGTACTGGAAGGCATTGACCCGGCTGACTGGAAGCTGGATGTTATCCATGACCGTATTTTTGCACTGATCGGCGAGATGGGCGTCAAGAATGGCGTTGTTCTGTGGCCTTTGCGTGTTGCTGTTTCCGGTAAACAGTTCACTCCTGGCGGCGGCGTTGAGATCGCCGAACTGCTGGGCAAGGATGAAACGATTGCTCGCGTCAAGAAAGGCATTGAAAAGCTGGAAGCCGCTCAGGGCTAAACAGTTATAAACTGCATGATAAAACGGACAGGTGTTTTTCACCCGTCCGTTTTTGCAATATATGTTAATTTGTACCGACTGGCGCCATCAGGACTTTTCCGGTGCCGCGGTAGACATTGACCAGTCCTTCACCCGAAGCAGCTGAGCCAATCAGCGTTTTTCCGGAACGTTCGACGGTAAAGTCAAGGCTTCCGCTCCATGCAATAGCCATGCTGCCGTCAATCTTGACCACATCATTTTGCAGGGTAATTTCCACCAGTTCTTCCATCGGACAGGGGGATTCCAGACAGAGTGCACCACTGCCGGCGATGCCGAGGTTAAACAGACCTTCATTGCCTGCGGCAGCCGAGGAGAGGTTAGAACGCATAACCGCCTTGTGTTTCAGCCGGGAATCACATGCCAGGAACAGTCCGTCTTCCAGTACGACCGACCCGTTCCACTCATCCAGATCCAGCAGCAGGATATGTTTGAAGGTCGGCTCCAATACCATAATGCCGTCACCCACATATTCCGGCTTGATTGCCGATTCACCGGTCACTTTACCCCGCAGCGCCTTACCAAACAGATCGCCGACTCCTTTGATGCCGGTAGTTGCATTGACATTGCCGACCATCCATTGCATTGCGCCAGCCTGGACGGTGACCGATGCGATACTCAGGTCGCAGATTACCTGACGTTTGCGGACGTTCATGAGGCTGCTGTAATAAGCCTGTTGGGCATTGCCGGGCATGACGCTGAGGTCACGCTGATACTCGATAACCTGAAAGGGGCCGAGCTGGTTGATAATACGAATATCGTCGTTGTCGGTAAAGTTTTTGATATGGAACATGAGTGAATCTCCTTTCTGACTGTTGTTGAGGTTGTATAGG
>CALWWT010000023.1 GCA_944385325.1 uncultured Clostridia bacterium
ATTTGATCGAACGGGAAAACACTTTCACCATGGAGGAATTTGCCGCCAGCGTCAACGAATTCCTGGCCTTCCGCAGGTATGATATTTTGCGGGATAAGGGCAAAATTTCCAGCAGAATGGCGAAAGAAAAAGCGTCCGCTGAATATACTGCATTTAACAAGACCCAGAAAATTACCTCGGATTTTGACGAGACCGTGAGCCGGATGCTAAAGGCAGGTGCGCAGGATGCGTAAACTGGATGAACTGATACAGGAGCTTTGCCCGGATGGAGTGGAGTATAGGGCGCTGGAACATTGCTGCAACATTTTAGATAAAAAAAGAAAACCTGTCACAAAAGCGGCCCGTGTGTCAGGAGAGTACCCATACTACGGAGCAAACGGTGTTCAAGATTATGTGGCGGACTATATTTTTGATGGTGTATACGTTTTAGTTGGTGAAGACGGAAGTGTGATTACATCCTCGGGAAAGCCTGTAGTAAACTGGGCTACAGGGAAAATATGGGTTAATAATCATGCGCATATTATTGAGGAAAAGCCGGGCGTTTTATTACGGTATCTATTCTATTTCCTACAAACAGTGAATATTGCCCCACTAATTCATGGAAACATCCCCAAATTAACCGGAAGTGATTTTAAGGCAATTTTGATAGCCGTTCCTCCGTTGGAAGTACAGCAGGAAATCGTCCGGATTCTGGACCAGTTCACAGAACTCACCGCAGAACTCACCGCAGAACTCACCTCAAGAAAAAAGCAGTATGCGTATTATCGGGATGAACTGTTTAGAACAGCTGAAGATGCGAATGTTTTCTACCTGAATGAAATCTCAGAAAACTGCGATAATCAGAGAAAACCTGTAACAAGTGGTAATCGGACTTCTGGAGAATATCCCTACTATGGGGCCTCCGGAATTGTCGATTATGTAGACGATTATATTTTTGATGGAGATTATCTGCTGATTTCGGAAGATGGTGCCAATCTTTTAGCCAGAAGCACGCCGATTGCTTTTTCGATTTCAGGGAAAAACTGGGTAAATAATCATGCTCATGTTCTGCAGTTTGATACATATGAAACCAGGAGGTATGTAGAAATCTATCTGAACTCCATTGATTTATCCCCATTCATTACTGGAGGAGCACAGCCCAAATTAAATCAGAAAAATCTGAATAAGATACCCATTCCATTACCTTCCCCAGATGAACAACATCGTATTGTCTCCATCCTTGACCGCTTTGACGCCCTCTGCAACGACCTGACCAGCGGCCTGCCTGCCGAAATCGAGGCCCGCCGCAAGCAGTACGAATACTATCGAGATAAACTACTGACTTTTAAGGAATTGGGGGTATGAGGACATGGAAGGTTGGGAGGTTGTTGTATTGACAACGGTGCTCACCTTGTTAAGTTTGGTCGTTACTGCAAAGATTACAACAAAGATAAGTTATAATAACGATGTGCGGAAAGAGATTCGTGAGAAGAGAGCTGAGCTATACCTCTCTTTTTATGACGATGTTGAATCAATCCTAAAAGATAAAACGCTGGTATTTAACCGTGAGTATCTCGATATACTAGTAAGCACAAAGCCTCAAATTAAGCTTTTATCTTCGAAAGCAACCTTTCAAGCGTATTACGAATACTACGAATATATTCGGAAAGAAATACATTTATTCGAGCAATTTTGCAATGAAAATGATCCACTTAATGACTCGAGTCGATATGAGTATTGTATGGATGAAAAAGGAAATGAACAGGAAATAGTACATGTAAGTGAATGGGAAATACATGATTTTGAGAAGTTGCAGGAAAAGTATAAACGAGAGAATAAGCCGGACAACAAAACAATAAGCGCATATTTAGAGAAATTGTACCAAGCTATGAGAGAGGATTTAGGAAGCAATCTTTAACCAATGAGAGAGTGTGGAACGATTATGAGTTGCTTTAACCTTATTGCCGCCACAACGGAAAACACCGTCGTTACCTTCTACGAGCCGGTGAAGAACCGTTCCGACAGCTACCAGAGCGAGGCGGCGCTGGAGCAGGAATTCATCCGGCAGCTGACCCAGCAGGGCTATGACTATCTGAACATCCACCAGGAGGCTGACCTGATTGCCAACCTGCGCCGCCAGCTGGAGGCGCTGAACAACTACCAGTTTACCGACAGCGAGTGGCAGCGGTTCTTTTCTGACTCCATTGCCAATCCCAATGACCATATTCTGGAAAAGACCCGGAAAATCCAGGAGGATTTTGTCCAGGTGCTTCGCCGGGATGACGGTACTACCAAAAATATCTCCCTCATCGACAAAAAGAACATCCACAACAACCGTCTGCAGGTCATCAACCAGTACGAAATCAGCAAAGACCAGGGTGCCCGTCACGATAACCGCTACGATGTTACCATCCTGGTCAACGGCCTGCCCCTGGTACATATTGAGCTGAAGCGCCGGGGCGTGGCCATCCGGGAGGCCTTCAACCAGATCAACCGTTATCAGCGTGACTCCTTCTGGGCAGGCTGCGGCCTGTTTGAGTATGTCCAGATTTTCGTCATCTCCAACGGCACCAATACCAAGTACTACTCCAACTCCACCCGCTTCAACGCCATCAAGGACGCCGGGAAGAGCAAGAAGCAGAAAACCAGCAACAGCTTTGAGTTCACCTCCTTCTGGGCCGATGCCCGGAACCAGGTGATTCCCGATTTGGTGGACTTTACCCGCACCTTCTTCGCCCGGCATACGCTGCTGAATATTCTGACCCGGTACTGTATTTTCACCTCGGAAAATC
>CALWWT010000024.1 GCA_944385325.1 uncultured Clostridia bacterium
TTTATGGGGTTGCGCGCCAAGGGCGCGCCCAGGGCTACCGCCCTGGACCTGCTTTCCGTTCTATGGTAAACTTCGGATGAGTTTTAGCGGTTTTCAAATTCTCCAAAATACTTCTTCGACACTCTCACCCGCCTCTGTTCGGACAGAGGCGGGTTTTGTGTATCCGCAGCACTTTTGATGCATGGCGAACAGTCTATGCATCCGCTCAAATTTGGGAGAAAGCACCGACAATAGCCGGGAGAAGCTGTTTTTTGCGGCTGACTACACCCGGAAGGGTGGCGGTGCTGCCCTCGATCTTGCATCCCGGAAAGCCGACCCGGACGAGTTCTTCCGCCTGATCGCCATAAAAGATCAGATAGGTGGTTTCATCCCGGACACTGGTCAGCATGTAAAATACATCCGACAGCCCGTGATCTCTTGCAGCTTCCGGCAGGAAAGGCAGCAGCAGCTGGGCAGCCGCTTTCAGATTTTTCTCGCTCATATAGCTTCCCTGACCGATTCCGTAACGGGTATCGCCTGCCTTGAAGACTTTGAAATCCTGCATAAAGACATCCTGTGCGGTCTTGCCTTCGATGTTGGAACCGGCTTCAAACATCTGGGAAGCGTACTCTTCGATATCAACGCCTGCAATCTTGGCAAGTTCATTGGCAACCCGTTCATCCACCGGCGTGGAGGTCGGGCTGCGGAACATCAGGGTGTCCGACAAGATAGCCGACAGCAGAAGCCCCGCGATTTTCTGCGGAATCTCCACCATATTTTCCCAGTACATCTGGGTGACGATGGTTGCGGTGCAGCCGACCGGGACATTGCGGAAATACACCGGAACGGGCGTTTCAATTGAACCGATGCGGTGGTGGTCGATAATTTCAAGGATATCAGCCTTTTCGTACCCGTCGATAGCCTGCGTCTTTTCATTGTGGTCGACCAGGATCAGCTGGCGGCGCTGCATATTCAAAAGGTTTCGTCTGGAAAGCAGCCCGACGTATTTTCCGCCGCGTGTCACGACCGGAAAGTAATGGTACCGTACCTGCGCCATGACCTTTTGTACATCATCCAGCGGCGTATTGAGGGTGAAGGTCAATAGAGAATCCTTTGGCTGCATGTAATGCCGGACGGGAGAAGCCAGACTCAGGAGTTTGGCAGCGGTATAAAAGTCTTTTGGCGTAGTGATGACGGTGCATCCGCGTTCCTGTGCCAGTTTGAGGATAGTTTTCGGAACAGCCGTCATTTCGCCGTTTTCCGCGCAGATGATCAGGCATCCTGCGCCCATTTCCAGCGCGCAGAACTGGAATTCGTACCGGGAAGACAGAATCACAATATCTCCGGGTTCCAGAAAACTTTCCATCGCTTCCGGATTGCCGGCTGCCAGCCCCAGTTTTCCGTGGTCGATTATGCCGTCCGGGTCACCGGTCAGCATTTCACCGTCGAGTACCTCGAGGATATTGCGGTAAGGGGTATGGCTCTTTGCCAGGATGGTCGTGTCCAGTACGTCCATGCAGGCATCGGAGACGTCGGTCAGGGTGACGATGCTCATCAGCTGCCCGTCCTCTGATATGATCGGCAGGGTATCGATATTGACCTCCCGCATCCGTTTCCAAGCGGTATGTACGCTGGTCACCGCGTCGATTCCGTCCAGATGGCGGTATTCAAGGTCCTGTACCTGCGGACCAACATCGGTGCACAGCCGCGGCGGACGGACGCCAAAGTATTTAAGGGCAAAAGCGGTTTCCTGATTGATTTCACCGGCTCTGCGCGGTTCGGTGTCAAGATCGGAGATCTGGTTTTTGAGGTAGGAGTAGGCGATTGCCGAGCATACCGAGTCGGTATCGGGATTAAGGTGTCCGATAACAATGACCTTTCTGACCGGTTTTTTTTTATTATCCATACTGCATACTTCCTTTCGGATACGAATTACTGTACAAGATTGGTTTAAGACCTGTCTGCTTCTTCTTTTTCTCTGGCAGCCAGAAAGCTCTCGATTTTTCCGACAAATTCGGGTACAAACCTTGGGCTGGTTTCCAGTGCGACCGAAACGTTTTTGTTTTCGCACAGGCTGGCAAACAGCTGGGCGATCGTTCTTCCAGCTGCTTCGCCCATAGTCACGACCGTCATGGCAAACGGATGGGTTTCGACCATCGTTTCATCCAGTGCCGCCGCGACTGCCAGCGGGTCATGCAGAGAACAGCTTTTTTGTTCCAATTCATTGTCAATATAGTGTGTAACGATTTCATAGAGTGCTTTTCCGGCTTTTCCATGTTTTTCCCAACGTCCGGCATTTTCACGGGTCAGCAGGTTTTTGTGGGTAACATCCAGCCCGATCATTGTCATCGGGATGCCGCTTTCCAGCACTTCCTTTGCCGCCAGCGGATCAACGGCGATATTGGCTTCGGCATACGGTGTGACATTTCCTTCCACTGTGAGCGCACCGCCCATGAAGACGATTCTGCCGATTTTAGCAAAGGTTTCCTTATCTTTCCGCAGTGCAGCCGCAAGGTTGGTCAGCGCACCGGTTGCGACGAGGAGCAGGTTTTCGCCGTACTGCCGGGCAGCGCCGAGGATAAAGTCGGGAGCGGAAATATCCGCCGGCTGTCC
>CALWWT010000025.1 GCA_944385325.1 uncultured Clostridia bacterium
TTTGAGAATTTTGAAAATCGCTAAAATTCAACTAAAGTTTACCATAAGGCGGAAAGCAGGTCCAGGGGCGCAGCCCCTGGGCGCGCGTAAGCGCGCAACCCCCCCTAAAAACGTAGCCATTGCCGCAATGAAATGCGGCAATGGCAGATGAAGAATATGCACGTCGGATTTTATCGACAGCCTGTGGGCGCCCTTTTTATCGGAAGGCTGCTGTCAAATATCTGCCGGACAGGTGATTTTGCCTCTGTTCAAAATCAGAAAAATCGTGTATAATAAAAGAGATTTTGTATGCAAATAAAGCCAGACCGGCATTTGAGGAGAGACAACAGATGAAAAATACATGGTGCAGAAAATTTTTCTGCCTGACCCTTGCATTTTCCCTGCTGATACAGGCACTGCCTGTGTCAGCGTCGGCAATCGAAGAAACAGCAGCTGACCAGCCGGCTGCCCGTATATCAGACGACCTGCTGATCCATTGGGAAGAAGAAACCAGTTCTGATACCGATGAGCCGGAACAGACGGAGGAGTCGGAGACAGACAGCGAACCGGTTGAAGGACGGTTTGTGACCTCACGCGGCATCACCCGTTTCCGTCTGAAAGGCGGCGGATACGCAGCCGGGATGCTGGAGATCGAAGGACAGCGGTATTATTTTTATGAAGAAGATAACCGGATGGCGGAAGCAGAATGGATTTCGCTGGATGGACGGAGTTACTATGCTTCTGAGGAAGGACCGCTGCTGACCGGCCGTCAGGTTGTCGACGGCAAGGTCTGTTACTTTGACGAAGACGGCGCGTTATGGGTACCGGGATGGCACCAGCCGGAACAAGGCTGGATTCTGTTGCAGGATGACGGCAGCCTTGCGACCGGCTGGTACCAGGAAGGGGATATCTGGTATTATTTCGATGAAGAAGGGTACATGCTGTCGAATGACTGGGTTCAGTCACAGGGAAAATGGTACTATCTCAAGGAAAGCGGCAAAATGGCTGCTTCCGAGTGGGTCAGCTGGAAGGATAACTGGTACTATGTCAACCAATACGGCATCATGCAGGCGGGTACCACGCTGACCATCAACGGGAGAAAGTGGTATTTTGACCAGTACGGCAGGCTTTCGGTCACGTCCGACCACCCGATCGATGTGCCGTTTGTCAAGCAGGCGCCGGCTCTGCCCAACGGCTGTGAGATCACCGCGCTGACCGAGCTGATTCAGTTTTACGGGTTTTCGGTGAGCCATACGACCATGTCGGCAAAATATCTTCCGCGTGCCAAGTTCAGCTGGTCGGGCGGAAAAATGTACGGTCCTGACCCGTATGACTACTTTGTCGGCAATCCGGAGGACAATACCGGCTGGTACTGTCTGGAAGGCGCCATCATGACCGCGGCTAACCGCTACCTGTCGGAACAGGGAAGCGCACTGCGGGCAGAATCTGTTTCCGGAGCAGACCTTGCGGAACTAAAAGAGTATCTGCGCCAGGGAATACCGGTCATGGTCTGGATGACGCCTGGACTCCAGCCGTTTGGATACTCGTCGGTGCGCTGGATATTGCCGGACGGCAGTATCTATAAGCCCTATATCGGCACCCATGCCCTTGTTTTGACCAGTATCAATGAGGAAAAGGGAATTGCTACCTTCTCTGACCCGGCAAGAGGAAAGACCACGCAAAAACTGTCCTTCTTTTTGAATATCTACCGGCAGATGGGACGCCGTGCCGTGATCATCCGGTAATTACCCGGATGGTAATGGTATCAAAGAAAAACTGATATCTGCACAAATAAAACCAGCCTTCTTTTCGATAGACCCGAAAGGAAGGCTGGCTGTTTATATAATAAAATTTATATTTATTCCGGTTTGACTTTCAGTTCACCCAGCAGTTCCGGTTGGTGGACAAGGCTGTCCGCGTCGGTGATCTCACGGATGACCCTTGCCGGGACGCCTGCCGCAAATGAGTTTGGCGGGATATCACGGGTGACGACGCTGCCGGCTCCTATCACGCATCCGTCTCCGATCGTGACGCCGGGACAGACAACCACGTTTGCGCCAAACCAGCAGTCACTTCCAATCGTGACCGGCTTTGCCCAGCAGACACGTTTTTCACTGCCGTCCGGGTTGTAGACGCACCGGCGCTCGGATGCGACCATCGGGTGCAGCGGTGTGACGATCGTGACGTTGGGACCAAAATTGCAGTGGGCGCCGATGGTGACTTTGGCATCGTCCTGAATGGTCAGGTTAAAGTTTATGAAGACATGGTCGGCAATCCGGGTATGCTGTCCATAGTGGATCTGCATCGGACCCTGGATGAAGCTTGCCTCGCCAAATTCGGCAAAAATCTGATGCACCAGCTCGGAACGCTTTTCGGTTTCGTCCTCAAAGGTGCGGTTATACTCGCTGCACAGGTTATGGCAGCGCAGTTTGATCGCTTTCAGTTCAGGCGCTCCGGGAGAAAAAAGTGTGCCTTCAAAAATCTTGTTTTCCTCATTCATATCAATCGCTCCTTCTGGTTTCACTTTCTGACACTTCGATATTTTCATCGACAAACGCTTCGATTGAATTGAGATAAACTTCCATCGCGTCGTTTCCGCTCCGGTAGATCTCATGTTTGGAAGCCGGTATCTGGACAATGCGCGCGTGCGGGATCTGTGAAGCAAATGTCCGGATGGCGCCGCTGTCGACAAAGGTATCCTGCTGGGCAATGTAAAATACCGTTGGAATGCGGATACCCCTTGTGGCATATTTGCCGGTCAGTTCGGTGCAGACCTTGACCGCTTCCCGAAGCCATTTATAGGTAGCGGCGTTGTTGCGGTAAAAGGGATTGCGCCGGCGCATGTCGCTGTACCAGTCAAAACGCGCCTTGGAAGTTGCAGGACTTTCTTCAAACGATTCTTCCGGGTCATACAGCCGGTGGATAAAGACCGGTTTTTGTCCCCATCCCAGCCGGACGGCAATTTTGGCAATCAGCCCGGTGATCGGCAGCGGCAGCCCGCCGGTCTGGGCACGGATCATCGGCGCATTGAAAATCGCTGCCGAATAAAGCCCGGGAAACCGTTTGAGCAGGACCGCTTCAATCGCGCCGCCCATCGAGTGCCCGTAAATCAGGTATGGTCCGTCGCCCTTTTTTTGCAGCACATCCAGCGTCACCTGGCGCAGATCCAGTACATAATCATAAAAATCATCCGCATCAGTCAGCGAAACCTCGTCCACACCGCGCCAGGAACGACCGTGACCACGGTGGTCGATGGTGCAGACGTTGAGCCCCATCTTGTGAAAATAATAGACCATTTCTATAAATTTATATCCGCTTTCGGTGAACCCGTGGGAGATCATAATGCTGCCCCTTGCATTCGGGCAGCGGTAATAGTCCCAGCGGACCGGCTGTCCGCCGACGCGCTCAACCGTACCGCCGGTATGGTACGGTTTCAGCGACGGTATGACACGGGTATTCATCTGCTTGATATAATTCTTTTCGGAGATCAGTTTAAATCGCGGCATGATGGTCCCTCCTTAAACTGCGGGAAAGCGTTTCCGGCAGCAGTGTGTGCCTGTACCCAATCAATTGGGACAGGCTTACTATCATTATGATAGCACAGGATTCCATCCATGTCTACATTGTTTTTGTGAAAAATGATGGTACAGATTCAACGAATCATCCGGTAAATGAATCCCGGGTCTTCTTCCAGCTGGCTGCCCAGTCCGAAAAAACGTACCCTGCTGCGCCCGGCAATCCACTGCATCTCCATAATGGTCCTGATGCCGGCGCTCAGGATGACCGGAACCGATATGATCCGGGAAAGCATCTCTCCCGGATGCACCCGCGGCAGCAGCGACTGGTCAAACTGCTGCGGCGGATGGGGCGGAAACCTGCCGCAGATTTCGATTGCGCCGGCGCCTGCCGATGCGAAATACTGACCTGTCACCAGCAGGTCTTGTACCGAAATCCGGTTGACATCCGCTTCCAGACATACCCAGACCGGGTAATCCGGTCCGACCGCCCTGCGCACTGCCCGGAAGATATCCCGCGGGAACCGGACGCGGGCGTGGATATCGCCGCCGTATTCATCCCTGCGCTGGTTGTACAGCAGTGAAAGAAAACATCCGGGCAGCGAAGAACAGGTAAAATCCAGCTGGATGCCGTCGAAGTTTGCCTCTTTTGCTTTGGCTGCCGAATGGGAAAAACTCCGTTCGAGTGACCGCAGCTGCTGCCATCCGGCTTCTCCCGGATTTTCCAGGCATTCGGACGGATAGGTGAGCTGCGCCAGAATCCTTCCGTTTGCGTCATGTACTTCATCGGTCAGCTGCCGGTAACAGTCAAGCTGGCTGATGCTGTGCAGGCTTAACAGCTGCTGGGTTCGGTTGGTTCCGGTGACACTGATCGGACCGCAGATGATGGCAGCGGTCTGGTTGCGGGTAAGCTCACGGTAATGGGCGGAAAGCTGTGGGAGCGGTTCGCCGTTTTTCCCGGTAAGCCCTTCTGCGACGGCTGAGCGGATAAAATGCCCGGACAGTGTCAGGGAACCGATGCTTGTTGTTTCAAACAGATTCATACTGTAACCTCCTTTTGCTGACATAATTATACCGTACCAAAAGAAGATTGTGTGTCGAATCGGGTCGAAGGAAATGAAATAACAAGTTTTTGTTTCGCACAAATGGGGTTTTTGGAGAAAAATCTGCATTTGTCCGGCTTAAAAAATGAACAAAAAGAGAATATAAACCTATTTTTACAGCTATTTCTTCGATAAATGTTTAATCTAAATCCATTTTTTCATCACACAGCCATAAACTCAGACTGGCATAATATGAACTGTAAACAAGAGGCTCCGCCGGAAACAAATCTTCCGGCTAATATACACGATAGGAGAGATCAGTATGGATGGAAATTACATGAATCAGAACCAGAACCTCAATCAGAATAACAATATGGGTGAGAACCAGCAGAATCTGAACCAGAACCCTAATGTCAATCAGAATGCGGCGGACAGCCAGTTTGCACAGCAGCCTGCCCAGCCGGATATCTTCCCTCCGGCTGACGGCGGAGAAATGCCGCCTCAGCCGCCTAAAAAGAAACGCAATATGCGCTGGCTGGGCAGCTGCCTGTTTGCCGTACTGGTTGCGGCGCTGGCAGTCGGCGGCGGCTACCTCGGTTCCACCCTTGCTTACCAGCAGGTTGATCGTATCGTCGTCCAGCGTGTGGAAACGACCGAAGGCGGCAGCACCTCGGCTGCGTCTGAAGACGGCGCGCTGACTTCGGCGGAGATTGCCGCCAAGACCGAGCCGTCGGTGGTTGCGATCACCACCGAGCGGATGACCACTTCCAGCTTCTGGTTCGGCACCCAGGTTGAGAGCGGCGCAGGCAGCGGCGTGATCATTTCGGAAGACGGATACATCCTGACCTGTGACCACGTCATCGAAGGCGCGGACACCATCAAGGTTCAGCTTTCCGACGGCACTGTTTATGACGCAGCGCTGGTCGGTGCTTATCCGGAAAATGATATTGCAGTCGTCAAGATCGAAGCTACCGGTCTGACCGCAGCTGAGATCGCCGACAGCAGCCAGGTTGTCCAGGGTGAGCAGGTTTACGCAGTTGGTAACCCTGAAGGCCGTTTCAGCGGTTCGATCACCGATGGTCTGATTTCGGCAGTCAGCCGTGATATTTCGATGCAGCTGACCGTTTACAACGATGACGACAGCGCAAACAATAACAGCGGCAACAGCCAGTATGATTACTGGAATTCGATGTTTGGCGGTTCGTATGATTCCGACGCAAGCATCATCCAGACGGTCATCAACGTATTCCAGACTTCCGCACCTGTCAGCCCCGGTAACTCTGGCGGCGGACTGTTCAATTCCCGCGGTGAGCTGATTGGTATTGTCAACGCGAAATCTTCCGACAGTGACGCGGAAGGCCTCGGCTTTGCAATTCCTTCCAACCGTGCGATGGAGATTGCAAACTCGCTGATTACCACCGGCAGCTATACTCCTCCGGAAGGCAGCCAGTCCACTACCGATGAAAACGGCGCTACCCAGACTACCAACCGTGCAATCCTCGGTATCACTGCAACTACCCTTAATGCGCAGCAGGCGGCTCGGTATGGCTATTCTTCCGCTGGTGTATACATTGTTGAGGTAACCGAGCAGTCGACCGCTGATGCAGGTCTGGCTTCGGGTGACCGTATCATCAGTATCGATGATACCATCGTCAATGAACTGGCGAATGTCACCGATTATCTGGCAGACAAACAGCCGGGCGACGTTGTAACCGTTACCGTTGAACGCGGCGGCAAGATGCTGTCGGCTGAAGTCACGCTGATCGAAAACCCCAACGCTGCATCGGACGATTCTGCTGAATAAGCAGCTTTATATATTAAAAAGGTGTTCTTCCTTCGGGGAGAGCACCTTTTTTGATTTGTTATAATGTTAAATAGACAAGCCAGGCGACAGTCACTCGCTGTCACCTGGCTTACCTGTTATTATTCCGCAACAACCATCGTCTGATTGTCAGTGTCGATATAGAAATATTCTACCTCGGTATAGGTCGGAATATCCTCTTCATGAAACAGGTCGTAGGGCATATGGAGGGAACACAAGAAGCTGTAATCGTCAAACCAGAACAGTACCGTATAATCCATCTGCCAGCGACGAGTATAATAGACACCCGGATACAGTTCGCTTTCTTTCGGGTGGTAGAGCTGGAACAGCTGCTTACTCAGCTGTTCATTTTCTTTAGCAGCTGTACCCCGTCTAAAACGGTATTCGTTCTGACGTTGCAGAAGCTCATACTCAGCCGAAGCTCCCGGTTCACCCAATTCAAAATGTGTAACAGACTCCCGGTACTCTAAAAACTCCTGCGATAAATAGGAATATGTAAGGAAAGGGTAGTGTCCAACTGATTTATTACCCGGAGACAGCGTGATCTCTTCCAGTGTATACCCATCCGGTATATAACCCGGCTTTGCAAACATATCCGGGCTGGAATCAGAATATACAGCGACATCATAGTTTTGGGTATTCCGCTCATTCAGAAATTCGATCAGTTCACTTTCAGTGGAAAAGGTCGGAAGGGCAGCACATGCACTGCTGTCGTTTACAACCTCCTGCTCAGAACATCCGGGAAAAGCCAGACTCATGAACAGTGCCAGATAAACGGCAGTTAATCTTCTTTTCACAGTAGTTTCCTCCTTTGCAGACCTGACATATGGGCATTTGCGGTTAAGTAAATCCGGATATATAGTTGGACCATCTCCGCTTTATGTTTTCATTATACCGATTACGGTAATAAACGTCAATATATGTCTGCATATTTTAAAGAAGTATATTTTTGACATACATCATAAGAAACGGTTCAGTATAAATCCATCCTGCCATATACAGCTGCAATGGATGCTCGTACTTGACAGTGTGAGACCCGGTGCGGTACAATGAGAAAAAACGCGGGAAGGGGAACCCTTTGATGAAAACAATCTATTATCATGCCAAGCTGTTCGGCGCAGATGAAAACGCCGACGCTTTTGCAATATCGGATGGGAAATTCTTACAGGTTGGACGGTCAGAGCAGCTGCTTGCATCGGCTGCTCCGGAAGATATTCTCTGCGACATGGGCGGCAGGTTCGTCACGCCCGGATTCAACGATTCCCATATGCACCTGCTGGGATTTGGTGCACGGCTGTCCGGGTGCGTGCTGGAAGGTACCCGATCGATTGCACAGCTTCAGCAGGTACTCGCTGATTTTATCCGGGATACCCGTCCGGCCGATGGAAGCTGGATTGAAGGACGCGGATGGAACGAAGACTATTTCCCGGGGAATGAGGGAACGCCTGTCCGGCAGGATATCGACGCGGTATGCTCCGATCATCCGGTCTGCCTGACACGATGCTGCGGACACTGCCTTGTTGCCAATACGAAGGCGCTTGAGATTGCCGGCATCGATGAAAATACGCCTCAGCCTGAGGGCGGACGGTTTGAACTGGGAGCGGACGGCAAACCAAACGGCATCTTCCGTGACGGCGCAATGAGCCTGATTCGCAGTAAAATTCCGCTGCCGGATAAAAAAGCAATGGGAGAAATGCTCAAAAAGGGAATGCGCCAGCTCAATCAGGCGGGTATCACTTCCTGTCAGACGGATGATTTTGCGACCTTTTCGGGGCTGAGGTGGGAAGATGTGGTGGATGTCTTCCATGAACTCGAACAGGCCGGTGAAATGACCGTCCGGGTATATGAACAGTGCCATTTCCATTCTGCCGAAGGAATCCGTAAATTTATCGCTGCCGGTTTTTCCACCGGTGTCGGAAGCAATCTGTTTAAAATTGGGCCGGTCAAGCTGATGGCGGATGGTTCACTCGGTGCCCGTACCGCACGGCTTCGGGATGGATACGCCGACGCGCCGGGTGAAAAAGGACTGCTGATTTATCCGCAGTCCCAGCTGGATGAGATGATTGCCGCGGCTCACATGGGCGGTATGCAGGTCGCTGTCCATGCGATTGGAGATGAAGCGCTGGACTGCGTGCTGGATGCATGGGAAAAGGCGTATGCTTCCTGTCCGCGGGATGACCATCGCAGCGGCGTAGTACATTTGCAGATTACGGCTCCTGACCAGCTGGAAAGACTGCGCAAAGACCAGCTGATCGGCTATATCCAGCCGGTTTTCATCGACTATGACGCACGGATTGCCGCAGCACGTGCCGGTGAGGAACGCGTCGCAACCAGCTATGCTTTTGAGACGATGCGGAAGATGGGTATTCCCGTTTCCAGCGGCACCGACTGTCCGGTCGAGAATCCGCTCCCGATGCGTGGTGTTCAGTGTGCTGTGACCCGTCAGCCGCTGGATGGCGGTGTGCCGCCGTTCAATCCCGGAGAAGCAATGACCCTTTCCGATGCGCTGGAAAGCTATACAGCCGCAGGTGCCTATGCTTCTTTTGAGGAAGATATCAAGGGTAAAATCCAGCCCGGGATGCTCGCCGACTTTACCGTATGGAGCGCAGACCCGTTTGAAACCAGTCCGGAAGAACTTTCGCAGATCACCGCAAGAGAAGTCTACCTCGGCGGCAGATGCGTCTATATGTCCGAATAAGTTCCGGTATCAATCGAAAGGAGACGGATGATGGGAATATTCAAAATCCGCGCAGATGACTTTTCCTGGATTACCGGAAAAGAAGATGATCCATCCGACCACTGCCTGCATGGACATGTTACGGTACAGATCGGGCAGACAGTGCTTGAGGATGACGGGACGGTCAGCGCGACGGCACTTTATCTGCTCAAATCACTGACCGAGGATAAAATCATGAATGACAGCTGTATCCAGATGATACCCTGCTGCGGTTTTTTCATGCTTGCCAATCCCAGCCTGACCGAAGTAACCATCATCGGCTGTGATTCGGGTACCGACTGGTCGGTGATTCATGAGGATGGACGGGTGAAACTGGTGCTGGAATCGGGTGAAACCGAATATGTCGACTTTGCCGACTATCAGGCAGAGGTCTTCCGGTTTGCCGACAGTATCGAAAACTTTTACCGCTCCTGCAAACCGAAAGAAATCCCGGATGACAGCTTCGAGCGGGACGGTTATACCGCATTCTGGAACGAGTGGCACCGGCGGAGAAACGGAGGGAACTGACCGATGGACATCATCTGGAAAACTGCGTCCGAAATTCCTGTCAGCCTGCATGATATGCGGGTATGCAAAATTCAGCCGGTCGGTGATGATCTGAAATTTTGCTTTGAATATGGATATATCCTGCTGGGAGAACCAGCACAGCAGGTGGATGGGGATATGCTGATCGAAAAGGCAGACCCGGAGGACTGTTCGGTATGGCTTTTGAGCGATAATGGAAGATACGGCAGTTTTCAGGGAGAAAAAATGACGCTGACCGACTTCCTTAAAAATTATCCCGACTTCACTTTTGAGATTCTGGATGAGCTGTACGGCTACAACATGGCCCGCTTCACCGGGTATCTGTCGCTTGACGGCAGGGAAAATCTGATCGAAGCCAGTTTTTCCATCTATTACACCGGCAGCATCGTCTACCAGCTCAGGGATTAAATATACACAACAAAAAGGCAGGCCGTCTTTTCAGACAAGCCTGCCTTTTCATATTATGCAGCAAAATTATTATTCGTACAGCGGATATTTTGCGCACAGCCCGGTAACTGTCTCGCGGACAGCTTCCTTGTTTGCCTCAAAGTCAGCCGCAATCTTATAGATGCAGTCGGCGATGACGTCCATATCATCTTCCTTGAAGCCACGGGTGGTAACCGCAGGTGTGCCCAGACGGACGCCGGAAGTGATGGTGGGTTTCTGGGGGTCATTCGGGATTGCGTTCTTATTGGCGGTGATATACACCTCATCCAGATTGTGTTCCAGTTCCTTGCCGGTCATCTTCATATTGCGCAGGTCAAGCAGCATCAGGTGGTTGTCGGTACCGCCCGAAACCAGCTCCATACCTCTGCGGGTCAGACCATGTGCAAGTGCGTCAGCATTGCGGACGATCTGGGTCTGGTATTCCTTGAATTCAGGTTTGAGCGCTTCACCGAAGCAGACTGCCTTACCGGCGATGACATGCATCAGAGGACCGCCCTGAGTGCCCGGGAAAATTGCCTTATCGATCGCTTTGGCCAGGCTTTCACGGCAGAGAATCATACCGCCGCGGGGACCACGCAGTGTCTTATGAGTAGTTGTGGTGACGACATCAGCATAGGGGACAGGATTGGGATGCAGACCAGCTGCAACCAGACCGGCGATATGTGCCATATCGACCATCAGGTAAGCGCCGACCTCGTCAGCAACCTCTCTGAACTTGGCAAAATCGATGGTACGCGGATAAGCAGACGCACCGGCAACAATCAGTTTGGGTTTATGCTCCTTTGCCAGCTTCATCAGGTTGTCATAGTCAATTCTGCCGGTCTGCGAATCGACGCCATACGGGATGACATTGAAATACTTACCCGAGATATTGACCTTGGAACCATGGGTCAGATGTCCGCCTTCATCCAGGTTCATGCCCAGGATGGTATCACCCGGCTGGAGCAGTGCAAAGTAAACGGCGATATTTGCCTGAGCGCCCGAATGAGGCTGGACATTTGCGTGTTCAGCGCCGAACAGCTCACAGGCACGTTTTCTGGCGATTTCTTCCACGATATCGACGCATTCACAGCCGCCGTAATATCTTCTTCCGGGGTAACCTTCAGCGTATTTGTTGGTCAGGATGCTGCCCATCGCGGCCATGACGGCAGGGGAGACAATATTTTCACTGGCGATCAGTTCAATATTGCGGCGCTGCCTGTCCAGTTCCTTCTGCATTGCCAAAGCAACTTCAGGGTCGGTTTTTCCAACGAGTCCGATCGAATCGAGTAAATCTGCGTACATGTAAAATCCCTCTTTCTTTTCACGGTACAGGAATATTGAGACGGCAAGGATGGCTGATCTACAGCCATCGGGAGCGTTCATCTGCCTATATTATAACCGATGAGCGTCCATTTTGCAAGGGAATTTGTATGATTTTTAATCAGATTGTCTGTTGTCTTTTACCCGCGGTCAGAAAGAAAAATCTGTCTCGACCGGATAATGGTCAGAGAGGAAGCGTCCGTCGTCTTCTTCATCCCACAGAACGGTACCGGTATGCGCACCGACAAAGGGTTCGGTGGCAAAGATATAGTCGATCTTGATGGAGTCTTCCGGCTGACCGTAACCGTGGAAGGTGATGCCGGTATCTGCGGTCAGGTCTTTGAGTCCGAGTGCTTTTCCTTCGTCACCGAACAGCGGTTTCAGTTCCTGGTCTTCGGGTGCGGCGTTAAAGTCTCCCATCAGCAGGACCGGCAGCGGATGGGTATCGTTATCCTCCCGGATAACCGCCAGCAGCTGCATAAGACCGGCTTGTCGCGCTTCGGCACAGAGGTGGTCAAGATGGGTGTCATAGATGCGCGCGGTCAGTTTTTGTTCCGGAAAATAAACTTCCGCAACCACGCAGGTCCTCGGGCACTGGCTCTGGATCTCAAACCGTGAGCCGGGAACCGCCGGCGTCGGCGAAAGCCAGAACGCACTGTAAGAAAGCAGTTCCAGATCATTGCGTACCGCGATCATCGGGCGCTCGCCGCCATAATCGGCATCCCTGCCGTGACCGATAAAGGTGTATTCCGGCATATGCTTGCGCAGGAAATCGGCCTGATGCGGCAGAAGTTCCTGGAAACCGATAATTTCCGGGCGCTCCAGCTCAATTTTGTTCAGAACCCGGTCCCGGCGGAATTTCCAGGCATTGATGCCGTCGTCTTTTGGAAAACGAAGCTTTGCCTGAGGTCCGGCGTGTTCGATGGCGTTTTCGGGCAGCTGTCCAATCAGTTTTCTGAAAGCGTCGTCTTCCAGCGGCTGGATATCACAGCGGATATTGAATGATACTATTTTCATGATATGTCTGCCTTTCTCTCGATCTGATTATCTACAGTATACCGCCATGCGGCGTTTTTTTCAATCGGTTTTCAAAATTTGGCAGTATTGACCCATAACTGACAGCACAGGTGCTTGTCAAAGGATTGTTCAATACGGAAATCAATTTTTAGAAATAATTGAAATAATTTCAGGCTGTCGATAAAGTCGATCGCTCGTCCTCTTTTTCCGCCATTGCCGCCTGCTGCGGCAATAGTGGACGGTAAACTGCCTGATCTCCCCAAATTGATTTCCGTGATTGTTCAAAAATACACCTATCAATTTATCTGATTTTGTGGTAAAATAAAAAAAGCCATATGGGCATAAAACTCATAAGACAGGATGTGGATAGTATGATTTCAATGCTGAATAGATGGAAACGGCTGCTTGTACCCTGCCTGGCAATTGCCTTGTTTCTGGCTGGATGCAGCACTGCTGGTGAGACAGACGCGGATGTAGAGGAGTTTCTGGGCGTACAGCTGCAATCCCAGACGACCGAGCTTTCCGCTCAGGATGCACTCAAAAAGGCGGAGGATTTTATCCAGGCAACGGTTCCCGATCAGTTCCAGCTTTCCCTGATCTCGGAGGAGCCCCAGACGGTCGGCAGCCAGCAGCTTTATATGATCCAGCTGACCACCCAGGTCGGCGGTGCGGCTTATGACCCGTCTCTCGGTGTGGACATGACAAGCGGAATCCTGTATTCCTGCTATGCCGATGGTACCCTTAAGCCTGCCGCTGAGGATGAGCACTGGGAAGATATTACCGAAATGGCAAGCCTTACGCCGGAAGAACAGCAGAACCTTGCAGAAGCAAACAGCTACGCGAGCCAGATTCTGGAAGACGGCACAACCGATTTTATCCTGACTCTCAAGACCGGACGGTATATCTATGCGGATGAGAATGCGGTCTATGTCGGATACGGCGGTAATATCCAGCAGACCCTTTTCCATGACGGCAACGAGGGAATCGTGGTGGATCAAACGACCCTGTTGGCACGGGATATGAATTTTGACGGATATGAAGATATCCTGCTGGCGGCTTCCAGCGGTGGGGCGAACAGTTATTATTATCTCTGGCTGTGCGATCCTGCGGAGGGAAATTTTGTCGCTTATCCCGGGTTTGAAGAACTGTCTGCGCCTACGCCCAATGTTGAAACCAGCCGGATCAGTACTTATGAACGCGGCAGCGCTGCTGATTATACCCAGGGCGTCTGGGAATGGGACGATACCGGTATGCTGGTGGAAGTCAGTTCCTATCAGGTCGCAACCGACGAATCCGGAAAGGTGACCATCACCAGCATCGGTGAGGATGGCGGGAAAACAGAGTTTACCGTCACCAGTGAAGAGTATACCACTGTCAATGAACTGATGTCCGGTTCGCTGGTCGATTTTTGTATCAGCCGGTATGGCGGCAGCGAACAGCGTGCGTTCTCGTTTGAAGGGATGGCAACGGTTACCGATATCAGCTGTTATTCCGTGCTGATGACCGAAGGCGGAACGCCTGCGGTCCGGCTGTATATCGACGAAAGCAAGACTTACATGGTCATGCTGGATGAGAATTGCGACGGAACGCCGGAAGAGACTGTCAATATCAACGACTGAAGATAAACGGTAGTAAAAAAATTCCCGGACCGATCGGTCCGGGAATTTTTTTACATCAGGATCGGCTGATCGCCAAAGGACATGGGAGAAGGAGTGTGATCTTTTCCGCCATAGATGGCTTCCAGCAGATAGTCAATATACGAATCGAAACGGGATTTCAACCAGTCAAAATGCTCTTCCAGCACACTGGAATAGGATTTGCAGCAGCGCATTTCCGACAGGTCTGCCGCACCGACGCTTCCGACGCTGATCGAAGCGGCAATGGAGACGGCAATAATGGCAGCGATTAATCTCTTTTTCATTTCAACCATACCTTCCTTTCAATACATACAGATCTGAATCTTCAAATCTGTTATGAACAATTAAATAATAGCAGATAAATACCTGAATGTCAATTGAATTTTAATTATTCTTCAAGTTCGGCATAATAGACAGTTATTATGTAATATTTTGTCTATCAATGCCGGTATATTTTACATGCAGAGGAAATAATTGCCTGATCGCTGCCAACCGGGCAGCTGGTGTTACAGGGTAACATAGCGCAAAATCTGGTCGACAACCTGTGCAAGCGGCTGTGAGGCATCGATCTCGATTCCGGTTTCGGGCAATCCGGCGCCGGTTTTATGCAGATACTCAATTAATGCCCGCTGCTCAGGCGTGCCGCCCCAATCATCTGCCGGACGCCGGCTGAGCCTTTGACGCAACGTCTCGGTGTCGATCCGCAGGATAAATACGCCGTCAAACCAGTCGATAAACTTGTGAAAATTTCGCGAACCGCCGCAGAAAAATGTTACCGGCTGGCTTTTGTCGCTGACCAGCCGACGGACCATTTCAATGTCCCAGATATGGTGTTCGTGGCAACGTCCCGGCAGCGGCGTTCCGGTTTCCGGATCGCCCTGATAAGCCAGCTGCCGGTCGCCATGGATTGCCTGAAAACCTCTGCGCAATAGTTCGTCACAGACGGTCGTTTTCCCAGAACAGGATACGCCTTCGATCAGATAATTCCGTATACCCATTTTTTACTCGCCTTCGCTGTCCGGCGGCTGTCCGTCATGTGCTGCCCACTGGCAATCGGTCAGCTGCATTTCGGTAAAGGCTGCGGTAAATGAAGAATCTTCCGGGCTGCAGGCATAAATCCCAAATGAGATCTCACCCTGAGCTTCCCACATGTGACAGATCCGCATCTGCCGCCAGCTGCGTCCATCTTCCGAGCAATCGACGCAGAAATCGTCTTCCCGTCTGCTGAGACGGTACCAGATGGATTTGACCGACGCATCGATCTCGGTAGTTGCCCAGTCGGAATATCCATGGTTGGTGACGACGCTGCCCAGATGCTGGAAGCGTTCATTTTCATATTCCACCGACGCTTTGAGCCAATTGTCACTGTCCAGATAGACGACTACGCCGCACTGGTCAAACCGATGCTTGCTCTGAAATTCGGTTTTGACAATAAAGGAAAAGTATTTTTCATCGGTCGTCATCTGAAGTACAGGCGCGTTGTCGTTCCGGAAATGGTAATAGGTGCGCTGCCACAGATCGGTGTGCGGCAGGGTGACAATTTCAATCCGGTCGCCGGAAATCTGAAATTGTGCAGGTTTTCTGGTCCATTGGAGTCGGGAAGTATCAAAACTCACGGTTGGTAGCTCCTTTCATTATCGGTGTTTAATTTTCAACCGGCTGGGCAGATGTTCCCAGCAGCAGCGCACAAAACGCCTTTTCGGTAAAAAGCCCGTTTTCGGTCATCACCCTGACCAGCGCCGCTACATTGTCCTCATCGTGCTCCACCTCACGCGAATAGCTGACAGCAAGCTTTTCCAGCTCACTTTCGCCCAGCCCCTGACCGAGCGTGCGCACCGCCAGCAGGCTGAATACCGTGAATTTGACCAGTCCCAGCAGGGTATCGTCCTCTGCGTCGGGATAAGCCGCACGGGCAAAGTACCGGAAAAGGAAGGTGAACAGCAGGTTCTGTTCAAATCCGGCGTCCAGTGGGGTAACTGTACGGCTGCCGGCAGTTTCCGCTTCCAGACATGCGGAAAGCTGTTTTTTCCAGCTGTCTTTGAGGATATCCAGCTTCAGCAGTTCGGCAATAAGGTCGCTTCTTTTCACAGCGACTGCTCCTGCACAGCGGCTGCGGCATTTTTTCAGCTGGGCAAGCATCTGATGCGGGTCAAAACTGTCACACAGCGCCTGGATATCTTCCCAGCGTTCTTTGCGTATCAGCTTCTGACCTTTTCTTGCCAGCCGGAGCAGCAGTGCGCAGCGGTGGTCGATCGGGAATTGGGCGCGCTGCATCAGGTCATATGCCGTTTCTCTCAGCCGGATGACGGCAAAATACCGGTCTGCGTCCATATCGTTGAGGGACGGAGGGATATCGGGACGGTTTTCGGTTGTAAACTGGATTTTCCCTTTCTGGGAAAAGATGATCCGCGCCGCTTCCGGGCAGGAGATGGATATTCCCATTTCCCTTGTACCGCCGAAGTCATGGATAAACCGCGGGTAGATATGACAGGTCCGGCAGAGCGCCTCTTCTCCCATTTCCGCCTGAATATCGCAGAGGTTTCGGTCATTCAGGAACGGACAGCGCCCGTCCGGATTGCAGTGAAAGCAGGTTTCGCCGTCCTCGACCGCCAGCATCCCGCGGATACGTTCACCAAGCGGCGTTTGCAGCCCACGGTATCTGGCTTCGCTCTCCGGGTCGACGACAACTTCCCATCCGGCACAGCAGGTTTCGGGACAGTCGGAGGCGATGCAGTGAAACTGTGAAAAGTAGGCTGGAGTCACGATTTTCATGTAACATCTTCCTTTTTATAAGTTTTATCTCCTTCGAGTTTGCAGAGGGTTTCTTCCAGCTGGGCAATATTGCGGTCGTATTGCGGCGCAAAATCCTCATGGAAGTCGTAATCCAGATAAAGCGCCCGAAGGGTTTTCCGGTGCAGGTATTTGATCTCAATCGGCCGCAGCCGTTTTTCCAGCGCCCTGACCCGTGAGGAGAGCGCCAGACAGTCCCGTGCCCACCGCAAATCCAGTTCTTCCCGTTCCAGTATCGAAAAGCTGTCCAGATATTCCCGTAAAGTCAGCGTGACCCGATGCCCGCTGCATCCGGTGTCCTGCGCGAAATAGTGGATGCACCGGCGGCGTATTTTCGGGTCTGACGGGTCAGCTCCCGGCTCAAAGTCGATCGACTGCCCGAGCGGATAGAGCGCACAGACCAGCGGTTTATGGGAATGGATCGCACAGTTGCTTTCCGCCGTCAGAAACGGGCAGTTCCCATTATCCCGCCTGGGTTTCAGGCGGATAACCGGCAGCCGGGTTGCAGCACCAATATAACTTTGACAGAAGGCATCAATCACCATCTGAGAGGGGAGTGCAAACCGGCAGCAGATCCGGTAGAGATCATATCCCGACAGCACGATATCACTGCGTTTGCGGCAGCAGTCGCCGCATCCCTGGCACTGGAAAGAAAAGCTGTCTTCCAGCCCGATTTCCGGGTAATCGACACCTGGCGGAAGCTGCGCGCCGAGGTCAATTTTGAGTTGGTTCATAGTGAGGTTCCTTTTCTGTAAACAAAATAAAGCCGGTGTCTTTTGAGCCTGCCGCTCGAAAAAACACCGGCTTTTTATACACCGTTTTGCACCAGTCTGTCAGAAACCGTGACAGATCAGTTTTTCAGGCTCTGAAGCGGCGCAGGGATTCTGCCGCCGCGGTGGATAAAGATGTCCGGCTTGGTATAGTTGACCTTCATGACCGGACCGGCGCCCAGCAGCCCGCCAAAGGACAGCTCGTCTCCGATCGCTTTGCCGATGGCCGGGATGACGCGTACAGCGGTAGTCTTGGAGTTGACCATACCGATCGCGGCTTCGTCGGCAATGATTGCCGAGATCATCTCAGCGGTCGTATCACCCGGAATGACGATCATGTCCAGACCGACCGAGCAGACAGCGGTCATTGCTTCCAGTTTTTCCAGCAGCAGGTTTCCGCAGCGTGCGGCGTCGATCATGCCGGCATCTTCCGAAACCGGGATAAACGCGCCGGACAATCCGCCGACATGGGAAGAAGCCATAACGCCGCCTTTTTTGACCGCGTCATTGAGCAGTGCAAGCGCAGCGGTGGTGCCGTGGCAGCCGCACATTTCCAGACCCATCTCTTCCAGGATATGCGCGACCGAATCGCCGACAGCAGGCGTCGGTGCAAGAGACAGGTCGACAATTCCAAACGGAACACCGAGTTTTTCACTTGCTTCCTTGCCGACCAGCTGACCCATACGGGTGATCTTAAAGGCGGTTCGCTTGACCAGATCGGCGACCTCGGTCAGATCTGCGTCTTTGGGAAGTTTCGCGAGCGCTGCCCGCACAACGCCGGGACCCGAAACGCCGACATTAATTTCACAGTCGGGTTCACCGACGCCATGGAAAGCGCCTGCCATAAAGGGATTGTCCTCAACCGCGTTGCAGAAGACGACCAGCTTTGCCGCACCGATGCAGTTGCGGTCAGCGGTCAGTTCAGCGGTTCTTCTCACGATACTGCCCATCAGCCTGACCGCGTCCATATTGATACCAGCCTTGGTCGAGCCGACGTTGACCGAAGAGCAGAGGTGGTCGGTGACGGTCAGCGCTTCCGGGATCGATTCGATCAGTGCGCGGTCACCGGCTGCAAAGCCTTTCTGTACCAGCGCGGAATAGCCGCCGATAAAGTTGACGCCGCAGGTGTTGGCGCATTTTTCCAGTGTCAGCGCGTATTTGACCGGGTTGCCGCCCGAAGCAGCCAGCGGTACCGCGATCGGTGTGACCGAAATACGCTTGTTGACAATCGGGATACCGTATTTCTTTTCGATCTCCTCACCGGTTGCAACCAGGTGTTCTGCCTTGCGGCAGACTTTTTCGTATATTTTCTCACAGCTTCTGTCGATATCAGCGTCGCAGCAGTCGAGCAGCGAGATGCCCATTGTAATGGTGCGGATATCCAGATTTTCCTCCTGGATCATCTGGATGGTTTCCATAATATCATGTACGTTTATCAAAAATAACCCGCCTTTCCTGCGATTGAAGATACAAAATGACCGTCAAATCGTGTGCATCGAATTGAAGATATCCTCATGCATGACGTTGATCACCAGTCCGGCTTCCTTGCCGTAACCGGTCACCTGGTCGGAAAAGTCCGAAAAAGTGCAGGTGATGGCGGAAATGTCGACCATCATGATCATGACAAACATATCCTGAAGAATCGTCTGAGTCACGTCGACGACATTGACTTTGTTTTCTGCGCACAGGGCGCTGACTTTGGCGAGGATGCCGACTGTATCTTTACCGACGACCGAAATAATAGCACGCATAAGCTACCTCCTGATTCGATAATGGACATTAGGGCCCGAATCTGTTTTCTTTATTATAACGGAAAGCGTTCCCAAATGCAAGGATTCACACAGCAAATTGCAATTTTCCGCATAATCCCGTTTATTTTACTGAAATTTATGTCATATCCCGGCTTTTCTATAGGGTTTTCGCCAGAAATGCCGCCCATGATTCGGGCATATTTGCAGCAAATCCCGGCTATACTGGAAATATCCGCAGAGGTGGGTGCTTTTGCGGCAGAAAATATGGGAAGGATGAACAGAAGATGCTGGGTAATGGGGACGAGGAACAGGTCATGGAGCAGATCGCGGAAACACTCAGGCAGCAGCAGGAGCAGGACCGCTCCTACGGGAAAATTTATGAGGCACAGCTGGCACCAAAAAAGGGGATCCCGGGAGGTGTGACCTTTGTGCTGACATTTGGCATCAGCCTGGCGGTTTTATTGCTGATCATGCTGATCGTGCTTTCCGGTACCAGCCGAAATGGGGAGCTGTTCGGCTCGCATGAGAGCGAACAGCCGCTTTCCGGCACCAACCTGTCAGCCGACCATTCGCTGGATAACTACCACCCGACCATGCAGGATGACAGCAGACTTTTAGTGGTGATCAACGGTGGAGAGGATGCTCGATCCCATTACTGGCTGCTGCACATCAGCCCGACTTCCGGTGAGATGACGGTCGTCTCTTTTCCAGACAGTCTGTCAACCGGTGAAAAAACACTTTTCCAGGCTTCCGGTTCCTTTTTGGACGCACAGCAGTGCGTACAGGCAATTTTTGGGCAGGACAGCGCCGACCGTGTTGTATGGTTTGAGCGGGAAAACGCTGAGAAGATGATCACGGCACTGGGCGGCATGGAATGGGAATTCCATGACCGTTATCAGAGCGAAATGCTCGACATACCGGTCGGACGGCATCTGCTGGACGGCGGGACTTTGATGCAGCTGCTGGATGAGTCGGCAGCCGGGCAGCAGTCGGGGAATGGTCAGCTTCCGTCCGAAGCAGACATCCTTGCGGCATTTCTCGGGCAGCGGTTTACGGCATCCGCGTTCAACCGGGACGACGGGCTGTTTGAAACGCTGGTCAGCTGGAGTGAGGGAAACATTTCGGTGATGGACTACTATAATGGGAAAAAATTCCTGCGCTGGTTTTTGTATATGGGCGCTGGTTTCCAGACGGTTGCCGTAGGGGAGACGGGAAAGACCGTCCTTTCGGATGGTGAACTTGCGCTTGCACGGGAAAAACTCGGGTTAGCTTCTCCTGAGCAATAAGCCTGCGGCCAGTACCGCGCCGCAGGCTGCCTCCGCCGTCAGCATCCGCAGAAGGTAGCGTTTGAGATTGGGCGGATTTTTGCCCTTTTTGAGACAGTTCCAGATCCTCACCGAATTGCGGATACTGTTTCCGGCTGCCCATACCGTCACCGGCAGCAATAACCCGGGCAGTAAAAGTTCCGGCTGCCCGCTCAGCAGTTCACTTTTTTCCGCCCATATTCCGGCTGCGACACATCCAACTCCGATCCCTTCCGCCAGCAATGCCGCCATGCATCCTGCCTGTCCGGCAGCGGAAAAGCCGCACCATCCGATAAACAGCAGAATCAAAGCCGCCGACAGGCAGCTCTGTTCCAGCGATGGAACCGCCTGTATCCCGCTGCTGCACCCAAGCCATACGCCGGCAGCTGTAATGCCCCATAAAGCCGCTGTCAGCGGTGTGATGCCGTGCGATGGTGCGGAAAGATGCACCGGTGCGGTAAAACTCTCCGGACGGCTTTGGGATGCCGGTTCGGCAAAGGATGTGCGGTCGGTTGCAGTGGTACCGCTGGCAGGTTCATGCGGTTGTCCGGTATAAGTTTGGGTCTGCACGGGTTCGGAATGTACAAAGCTTTCTTCATGGCTTTCGGACGGGACAGCACGGGCCGGAGAATAAAAGCTGGTCGGTGTGGAACCGGGGTTTCCTGCTGAATACATCATGGGACAGCGCTCCTTTCACTTGGTCAATCTGTATGCGCTGACCTTTTTGGATATGCCTTTGCCGGTACGGGCACAAAAAATCCCATCTTCCACCATGGCGGAAGATGGGATTTTCCTGTTCAGCAATATTTTGCTCAGTCTGCAAGTGAACCCATCGGGTCCCAGGGATTCAGTACAATCGGTTTCTGATCCAGCAGCGAGACCTTTTCACCCAGCGTTTCACGGCTGACGACTGCCTGATAGACATACTGGTCAAACCAACTGTCGGAGCATACATAATAGCCCTTGTTGCCCTTTTCATCGCCCCAGCTGTTTTCGATCTTCCAGCGTACCGGCGCGCCGTTTTCGTCGAGGCTTACGCCGCTGATGACCATTGCGTGGTTCATAGCCGAGAACCAGTAGTCCAGCCCGTCTTTTTTGCTGATCGCAAGGTCTAACCCGGTCAGCAGCTCATAGTCAAAGCTGCCGGTATCCCAGAGTCCGTCCTCACGGCTGCCGCACTTTCCGACATCACTGCCAAACCATACCAGCTGACCGGCTTTGAGCTGACGGATGATCAGTTCCTTGAACTCGGTCATCGGCAGGTTCAGATAGCAGACGTCCCGTCCGTCGACGATATTGCCCAGCATCGAAACGGTGTATGTACGGTAATAGGGCTTGTCATCGGTCGGAGCGTTGATAATGGAAACGGTATCCGCCACCATATCACCAATATATTTTTCATAAAAGCTGGACGGTGTATAGCCGCGTTCGATATGGTAGTCACCATTGCGGTCGATGTATTCAAAGTCAAAGTGTTTAGGCGGTTCGCTGTAGCAGCTGCAAAGGTAGCTGTATACCTTATCCAGCACCGAAACCTTGTACTCATCCACCTTTTTCATGCCGCTGCCCTGTGCCATCATTTCCCGGATATGGATAGCGGCGTTTTTCAGGCTCTGGTTGAGCATCCGGTTCATCATCTGGGTATTGGAGCTCTGCGCCGTTTCAGGCATGGCATCTTTGGGAATGATACCATATTTTTCCACCAGATTGACGAACATATCCCACTGACCGCCGTCATGGACACCGGTCGTCAGGATATGGTGGACGACCCGGTCATCAGCCGGAAGGGTAGCGGTCTGGATGATGGACTCAAGGAAATAGTTTGCGCGTTCAAACTTATCCCAGAAAGCGGCGTAGCTCTGGGAAAGCTCAAATTTATCGAGGTTTTTCTCTTTGGCAATCTTCTCCCGCAGGACGTTTAAGGACGCAAACAGCCAGCAGCGACCGCTGCGTTTCTGATTGGTGACCGGGAGTGTCGGGATCTCGACAGAAAATTTATGCAGCATGGCAGCAGCGCCGGGCGTGCAGTAAGCGACGTCAGCCATCTCCGATTTGGAGAGGGCAGTGGTAGCCAGGCGGCGGACAGGATTTTCCTGATAATGTTTGGAAAAGTTTTTCAGCTGTTCCTGGGTAATGGGAGTCGGTTTTGCCATAATGATACAACCTTTCTCTATAATCTTTCCTACATTATATCACCTTTCCCCAAAAAATCAAGCGCAGAGCCTGCGCTCCCTGTTCGCGATGATCGGCGGCGTTCCGACCGCCTCGATTGCAAAAGTAACAACCTGAGCGAACGCGGCACAGAGCCTGTGTTCCCAGTTCGCGATGATCGGCGGCGTTCCGACCGCCTCGATTGCAAAAGTAACAACCTGAGCGAACGCGGCACAGAGCCTGTGCTCCCAGTTCGCGATGATCGGCGGCGTTCCGACGGGCTCGATTGCAAAAGTAACAACCTGAGCGAACGCGGCACAAAGCCTGCGCTCCCAGTTCGCGATGGTCGCTCCTGCTTCGCAATCCGCTCGGCCGTAAAATAAACCCCCTGGCGAACGCGGCACAGAGCCTGTGCTCCCAGTTTGCCGGGATTTGTGCACGCCGTTGGAACT
>CALWWT010000026.1 GCA_944385325.1 uncultured Clostridia bacterium
GGTCCAGGGCGGTAGCCCTGGGCGCGCCCTTGGCGCGCAACCCCATAAAAAAACGTAGCCATTGCCCATGCGGAGCATGGCAATGGCGGAAAAAGAGAACGAACGATTAACTTTTTCGACAGCCTGACCCGCCTCTGTCCAGGCAGAGGCGGGTTTTATCAGATCATTCCTTCTGGACTACTGTCACCACCGGCGCTGAAACAGCCGGTTCCTTGTCATCGGCTGCAAAGCTGATGGCTGCCGGCATACATTCGATGGTTGCCTCTTCATGAGCCCCGCCATCCTCACCGTCCAGTGTCCAGCTGACCGGCTGGTCGGCATAAAAACTAACCGACTTGACCTTGGCATAAAATACGCCGCTCTTTTGCGAAAACTGCTGGCTGAGCAGTGAAGAAACCAATTCCGACAGTTCAGCGGCATTTTTGGGACGGCGAATCAGCAGCAGTTCCAGCCAGCCGTCATCCAGATAAATTTCACCGGCCAACAAACCCTTAAAGCCGCCAATCGAATGGGAATTGGTCACCGCACCAAAGATAAAGTCACCTTCGATCACCTGGTCTTCGGTCACAACCTTCATCTTCGTCCCCTGATTGGAACCCAGTTCCAGTGCTCCCTGAAACAGGTATGCCAGCCGCCCGAAGATGTTTTTTGCCTGCTGATCGGTCAGATAAGCTACATCGGTAAACATCCCGAACGCCGCAATATATGCAAAATAACGGTCTTCAAACTTTCCGATATCACAGACAAACGGCGTTCCCTCAGCCGCTACCCTTGCCGCCGCCTTCGGTTCCTTCGGAAAGCCCAGCGACGCGGCGAAATCATTGGTCGTTCCCATCGGGATATACCCGACATCCGGACGGGTGTTCCATCCGGCGACTCCCGAAATCAGCTCATTCAGGGTACCGTCTCCGCCCACTGCCGTCACACGGTCAAAATGTCCTTCTGCCATTTTCGCCTGTTCACAGGCGTCCCCGCGTGACTGGGTAATATGCACTTCCACCCGCCATCCGTTTTTGTTGAGCTGGTCGATGATCTCACAAAGGCTGCTCTGCGCCTGCTTTTTTCCGGCATAGGGGTTAACCAGCAGCAGCATCCGTTTACTATTCTCCATCCAGCGGCACTCCTTCCGATAATCTCTCTGTCTTTTCAGTATAACCGGTAATTTTAACCGTAAAACAGATATAAAAAAGACGGTTTGTAAACTCACTGAAAAACACGGTTCTATCATAAAAGTTGGGGTAAGCAGACCGCCATTGCAGCACAATCTGCGGCAATGGCTAGATTTTTTGGGGAAGGTTGCGCGCAAAGCGCGCCCAGGGCAGGCTTCCGGTAGGAGCCTGCCCTGGACCTACTATAAAGTTTTCCACTTCATTTCAGTGTCAAATTGAAAAAGTTTACCCCAACTATTGACAAAGAACCAAAAACACAAAGGAGACAGGTTTCACCCTGTCTCCCGGCTGATTCAAATCAGATTATTCCGCTTTCATCTTCGCAAAGCACTCGCTGCAATAAACAGGGCGATCTTCGCGGGGCTTAAAGGGGACTCTTGCCTCTTTGCCGCAGGAAGCGCAAACCGCGGTATACATCTCTCTCTGAGGCTTCGCAGCATTGCCATTCTTGCGAGCCTGACGGCATTCTCTGCATCTCTGGGGCTCGTTCTCGAAGCCTTTTTCAGCATAGAATTCCTGTTCACCGGCAGTGAAAACGAATTCCTTGCCGCAGTCTTTGCAGATTAAAGTTTTGTCCTGATACATTTTTCATACCTCGCTTGGATAGAATAAAGTTTTTTGCCCATCGACGGACTTGCACCGCCATCTTTGTTGCCAACGCTCTGCGATTAAGCTATTAGGGCGCACGTCTCCATTTACCAAAATAAATGAAAACCGCACTCCGCTTTGCGGAATGCCTGCGGTCACCACCGCCTGATAGATTCCCAGCTGGATATTCAAACCAACACGGTTTTATCGCATCATACCGACGATAAAATCACATTAGCTTAAATCAATGGTTTTCAGTTTCTTTCTGACGCGCTGCAGAGCATTATCAACCGATTTCAGCGAAATATGAAGGGTATCTGCTATCGTCTGATAATCAAACCCGCCAAGGTGTGCAAGAAATATCTTTTTCTCCATCGGAGACAGAATTTCTTCCAAACGGTCCATTACCAGCCTGAGCTGTTCCCTGCCCAGAAACAGCTGTTCCGGATCAGAGGTAACCCCTTCCATGCTGTCCTCCAGCGGCACAATGTCCGCCTCGCCGCTGCCGCTGTCACGCATTGCGCGGAACATTCGGTTGCGGATACAGATATAAGCATACGAACTGAAATGGACATCCCTTGCGGGATCGAAGCCTCCTATAGCGTTCAAAAGGCCAATACAGCCTTCTTGAACCAGGTCTTCAAAATCCAGAATCCCACGATACTGGTATGCAAGCTTTTGCACCAGCCGCAGATACCGGGATACCAGCACGCCTTCTGCACTGCGGTCGCCCATGGCAGCCGCCTGGCAGAGTACCTCGTCCGACATCTGCCCGGAAAGGTCTTTCACGTTCCCATCATCCTTTCCGTTCAGAAACGCCAACTTGCATATACCTATCATACACTTTCCGGGAACAATTGTCAAGTGATTTACAGGAAAAATTGAAAAAAGTTTCGACACTTTGCGACTTTTTTGGAGTTTGTAACGATAATTGTAGCTAAATCATGAAACAACTATAGAATTATATCAAAAAATTTCCTTTTTTCTTCTATTCCCCAAAAGGCAATCCCCGGACAGCCCACTCTCAGCCGCCCGGGGAAAACCATTACCTTTTAGTTGCAGCAACAGTCCTGTTTGGGAGGGAAGAACTCCGAAACCGGGAACCGGATCTTCCGGAACATCTCGCAGGGGTCCTCGCTGCAGGAGGTGGTGCATTCCTTTTCGGGGATGCAGAAATCGTAGACAGGCACCATCATCTGGATGTCGCGTTCCAACGATACGATGGTAAACAAACCAATCGTCAGATAAAGGTATTTTCCGCCTCTTCCGACTATCGGACCGCCCAGCAGGTTTTCGATCTCACAGGGGAAATTGACGCTTTCGCAGCCGCATTCCGGCTTGGGATGTTCGCATACCCGCAGTCCCAGGCAGACCGGATCGACGGTCTGCACCTGCGCGATCGGCATATCCGTGCAGGCGGTTCCCAGTTTGGAGCAATCGGAACGGAAACTGCGCACGCTGCCTTCAGAACCAAACAGGATGACCTTCTTGTCAAATACTGCCACACCCTGGACAGTCTGCGGTGCCGCGCATCCGCCGGCGCCGTACACATCCAGCGTCACCAGGAAATAGAAGGTCATGTCAACCGAATAATACCCGGCATTGAACGGGACTTCCTCGACATCCATTGAAACATGCAGCACGTCGATATCCCTGCATTTAACGCTGCTGCCTTCGTTGATGATCGACTGACCGCACTCTGTCAGGTAGACCCGCAGGTCTTCCAGACAGTCCTTGCCGGAACAGGAGTCGTATACCCTGCCGGCATTCATGCAGACCGCTTCCCTGAAACCGCCCAGCGACGCCGCTTCACAGGCAGCGCCCGATGTTCCGGAAATCCCGGTGCCGCCGCTATTGTTATTGTTCCCATGGTGTGCCGCGGAAAGAGGCGTACTGTTCCGGTTTCCATTGTAAGTAATCGCTTCAGGCATAAAATGTTCCTCCCTCGCAAATCTCGCCATCTGCCGGGTCTTACCGGCCGGCGTACTGCATTTTATGCCAATGGAGCGGAAAATGTGCAACAAAAAAGCCGGAACCCGTCCGGCAGAAAAGAAAGGATGTCTATTGATGCAGATTTTGAGATTTACCACCGAAAGTCCGGTCTACCGCCAGGAGTATGACCTGCGCAACCTTGTGCTCCGCCATCCGCTTGGACTGGACTTAAAAGACGAGGACCTTTCCCGTGACAAGACGGATATCCACCTTGGGGTGACGGATGGAGAAAAGCTGGTTGCTTCGCTGATCCTCCATCCGATGGAGGATGGCATTGTACAGATGCGCCAGGTCTGTACCCATCCCGACAGACAGGGTGAAGGTCTGGGGAGAATAATGGTACAAGCTGCCGAACAGCTGGCAAAGGAAGAAGGGTTCCGGCAGATGGTGCTGCATGGCAGACAGACAGCCGCCGGATTCTACCGCAAACTGGGATATCTGACTGATGAAGTTGTTTTCTTTGAACTGGGTATCCCGCATATTTCCTTTAGCAAGTTACTGTAATATTGCAAAGCGCGAAAAGATATTGTATAATAATAGGTACCATCTGATCGCTGCCTTTTGCGGACAGTGATTTTACGGCAGATTATCCATCGGGTACGCACTGTGTTGCGCAAATTGTTGCCATCCCGAAAACCCATATTGCTTTTTAGAGAAAGGATGAGAATAATGACCGCACTGATTCTGGAAGGCGGCGGCATGCGCGGACTTTTCACCGCCGGTGCGCTGGACGCGTTTCTTGACGCGGAAATCCATATCCCGCGCTGCTACGGCGTCTCGGCAGGGGCATGCAACGCCATCTCCTATTATACCGGGCAGCGTGGACGCAGCCGGGCTGTCAATGTCAATTATGTCAACGATAAACGGTATGTCAGCTGGGAAAACCTGCTGGACGGCGGCAGTATGTTTGGTGAAGAGATGATGTTTCACACCATCCCTGAAAAATTGCTTCCGTTTGATTATGACAAATACCGCGATATCAATCCCGATTCCTGGGCGGTCTGTACCAGTCTCTTATCCGGACGTCCGGTTTACATCCGCGTCCCGGCTGATCTTCGGAAAGAATACCGCCCGATACTTGCCTCGATGTCGCTGCCGCTTGTCTCCAAACCGGTCAGCTATAAAGGCGATCTGCTGCTGGACGGCGGCGTAGCCGACTCGATTCCGGCAGCAAGGGCACTCAGGGACGGCGCCGATAAACTGGTCATCGTCCTGACCCAACACGACGGATATCAGAAACAGCAGGAAAAACTGCTCCCGATGTACCGCGTCTGGTACCACGACTACCCCAGTTTTGTGCGTACTGCCTCCAGACGGCATATCGTCTACAACCAGTCGCTGGAGCTCATCCGGCAGCTGGAACAGGAGGGCAAGGCGATCGTTATCCGTCCGCCGATGCCGGTCGAGATCAGCCGGGTGGAAAAGGACGTCCGCAAGCTCAACGCCCTTTATCAGGAAGGCTATAACGCGGCATTTGCCAAAGCAGCCGCGATCCGGAAATTTCTCGGAGAATAATCTGCCCCAATACAGCAGGAAAGGAAGCATTTTGACATGAGCCATCTGACCATTCCCGAAGGATACACCCCTGTACTCAACCTGTACGATACCCAAAAAGCGATCGGACTGACCAAGCGGCTGTTTGAGGATATGCTCTGCGGAGCGCTCAACCTGCGCCGTGTGTCGGCTCCGCTCTTTCTGGAAGCATCGACCGGTCTGAACGATGATTTAAACGGTGTTGAGCGCCCGGTATCCTTTACCATCCGCGACACCGGCACCGAAGCCCAGGTCGTCCATTCACTCGCAAAATGGAAACGCCAGGCGCTGCATGATTATGGTTTTGAACCCGGAACCGGGCTGTACACCGATATGAACGCCATCCGCCGTGATGAGGAATTGGATAATCTGCATTCGCTGTACGTCGACCAGTGGGACTGGGAAAAGGTCATCACCAAGGGTGAACGGACGCCTGAATACCTCTGCCGGGCGGTGCGCAGCATTGTCCACGCCATCTGCTCCACCCAGAAGACCCTGTGGGCGATCTTCCCGCAGCTGAGCACCCATGCGCCGCTGAAGGAAGACGTTACCTTCATCACCACCCAGCAGCTGGAAGACCGTTACCCTGACCTGACCCCGAAAGAGCGTGAAAATGCCATCACAAAAGAGCTGGGAACCGTTTTCCTGATGCAGATTGGCGGCGCTCTCAAAAGCGGCAAACCGCACGACGGCAGAGCACCCGACTATGACGACTGGAGCTTAAACGGTGATATCCTTTTCTGGAACGAAACGCTCGGATGCGGATTTGAAGTATCCTCGATGGGCATCCGTGTCAGCCCGGAAAGCCTTGACCGTCAGCTGACGATTGCCGGATGTGATGACCGCCGCTCGCTTCCCTTCCATCGTGCACTGCTTGCCGGTGAGCTTCCCTACACCATCGGCGGCGGTATCGGACAGTCGCGGCTTTGTATGCTGCTCTTAGGCAGTGCCCATATCGGCGAAGTCCAGTCCTCTGTCTGGGACGAAGAAACCCGCGAACAGTGCAAAAAAGCAGGTATCCACATTCTATAAAACGCGGTGTCCGCGCTGACTTGTTCGCAATATCCCATAAACCGTACATAAGCCGGTATTTCCGCAAGCGTAACCGCTTAAAAGAAATACCGGCTTTATCATTTTAGGCTCTTTGTCAATAGTTGGGGTAAACTTTTTCAATTTGACACTGAAATGAAGTGGAAAACTTTATAGTAGGTCCAGGGCGGATGGTTCGCGCAGCGAACCGTGCCCTGGGCGCGCTCTGCGCGCAACCTTCCCCAAAAAATCTAGCCATTGCCGCGGATTGTGCGGCAATGGCGGTCTGCTTACCCCAACTTTTATGATAGAACCTCATTTTATCATACATGCAAAACCGGCAGAGGATGACTCCCCTGCCGGTTTATTTTACATCCGATAAAGATTATTTCTTATACCAGATATTTTCGATATAGTCACGAACCGAACGGTCAGCCGAGAAGATACCCGACTCTGCAATATTGCGCAGGGACATCTGGTTCCAGTGTCTCTGGTCGAGGTAGCTTTCACCGACGGTGTTCTGAGCCTGACGGTAGCTGTCAAAATCAGCCAGCGACATATACTGGTCGTTCTGCAGCAGGTAGTTGATAATGGTGTCGAAGTTTTTGCCATCCAAACCGCCGCGGCGGACAAATTCGACGATCTCCTGGAGATAAGGATTGCTGTTGTAGCAATTCCAGGGATTGTATCCGCTTCTGCCCAGCTCGACGACTTCGGGCGTATTCATACCGAAGATAAAGATATTGTCGCTGCCGACAACCTCATGAATCTCGACGTTTGCACCGTCCATGGTACCAAGGGTGATCGCACCATTCAGCATCATCTTCATGTTGCCGGTACCGGAAGCTTCCTTACCAGCCTGGGAGATCTGTTCGGAGATCTCAGCTGCCGGGTAGATGATCTCAGCCAGAGAAACACGGTAGTTCTCCAGGAAGATAACCTTCAGCTGACCATCCAGCGAAGAGTCACGGTTGACGACATCGCTGATTGCGCAGATAAAGCGGATGATTTCCTTAGCCATGTAGTAGCCTGCGGAAGCCTTCGCGCCGAAGATGAAGGTTCTGGGAGTAATCCGTGCGCCCTTCTTGATCTCAAGGTAGAGATGCAGGATTTCCAGTGCGTTTAAGAGCTGACGTTTGTACTCATGCAGACGTTTGACCTGAACGTCAAAGATGGAGTTCGGGTTAACCTTGATGCCGTTATGAGCAGCAATGTATTTAGCCAGGCGCTCTTTGTTTGCATATTTAATCTTGCCCAGCTGTTCAAGAACAGAGGAATCGTCCATGAACTTCTTCAGCTGAGACAGCTGAGAAAGGTCATGCACATAGCCATCCCCAATCAGACCGGTGATCATATCTGCCAGCAGCGGGTTACCCTGGTTGAGCCAGCGTCTTGCGGTGATACCGTTGGTGACATTGGTCAGCTTGCCGGGATAGATATCGTTGTAATCCTTGAACAGGTCGTTCTTGAGGATATCCGAGTGCAGCTTGGAAACGCCGTTGACCGAGAAGCAGCAGATCAGGCAGAGGTTTGCCATCCGGACCTGATTGTCGCCGATTGCAGCCATATTGGCAATTGCACCGCGTTTTTCAGGGAAGTTATCGTATACATAACTGCAGAAACGACGGTTGATCTCCTCGACGATCGAGGTGATTCGGGGCAGGTGATGACGGAACAGACCGAGATCCCATTTTTCCAGAGCTTCGCTCATGACGGTATGGTTGGTGTAAGCCAGGGTATGGCAGGTGATATCCCAAGCCTTTTCCCAGGAGTAGCCAAAGTCATCCAGCAGAATTCTCATCAGCTCAGGTACGCACAGAGCCGGATGGGTATCGTTGATATGAACGACTGCCTTGTCAGCAAGGTTATCCAGCGAAGGATTGGTGCGCAGGTGAATCTGGACAATGTTCTGCAGAGAAGCGGATACAAAGAAATACTGCTGTTTCAGACGCAGGCTCTTGCCTTCGATATGGTCGTCAGCCGGATACAGAACCTTGGAGATCGCCTCAGCGCGGTTGCCGCCTTCCATCGACTTGACGTGCTCACCTCTGGTGAACTTGCCGATATCAAACGAATCGACCGATTCAGCACTCCACAGGCGCAGAGAGTTGACCGCATCGCTGTCCTTACCGGAGATCAGGAAATCATACGGTACAGCGCGGACAGTATAGTAATTCTTATGAATGGTCTTAAGACCTGTCTCGCCCCATTCTTCCTTGACTTCGCCATCAAAGTGGATCTCTTTGGCCTCGTCACGGCGGGGAACCAGCCAGTAGCCGCCCAGCTCAAGCCAGTTGTCCGGGAACTCCATCTGCCAGCCATCAACGATCTTCTGACGGAAGATACCAAACTCATACCGGATAGAGAAACCGGTGATCGGATAATTCATGGTCGTCGCAGCGTCCATGTAGCAGGAAGCCAGCCGTCCCAGACCACCATTGCCCAGACCTGCATCGGGTTCCATCTCATAAATTTTTTCCAGATCGAAGCCCAGCTCCTTGACAGCCTCTTTCATTTCAGCTTCCATGCTGAGGTTGTAGAGGTTGTTCTTGAGCGAACGACCGACCAGAAATTCCATCGACATATAATAAATACGTTTCTGATCAGAATGTTTGAGCTTTTCATTGTAGTCGCCGCGTTTGTCCAGCAGCTTCTGACGAACAACAGTCAGAACGGTGCCGTACATCTGAAGGATAGTCGCGTCATCCGCATCATAGCCATAATCGGCACGAAGCGTTTTGACCAGCTCTTCCTTGAGCTCGTTTACGGAATAAGACATCAAATTTCCTCTCTTTCAATCGGTTTATATCAGCTGCCGGTCCAATCAAACCAACAGCAAACAACGCGAAAAGGAACCAGTTTTCCTTTTCGCACAGCGGCTGACCGCAATGTCAGCCGCTGTGCCAGAAGAAAACACTGGTCTGCCAGGTAAAACGCCAGTCAGGGAAAAACCTTTCCTCAAAAGGTTTTTCCCGACTGAACAAAAAAGGTGCACAGAAATCGTTTGATAATCATATAGATTCGTACAGCCGGATATATTTATCTGCCGAAACGTCCCAGGAATAATCACCGCTCATACCGTTCAGCATGATCTTGTCACGGGAATCTTCATCCTGCCAGATATCCAGCGCACGTTCGATCGCATCGTACATATCCCAGGAATTGTACGACTGGAAGTTGACACCGGTTCCGGTACCCGTCTCAGGATTATACGGGATAACCGTGTCACGCAGACCACCCACCGCATGGACGACCGGAATCGTGCCATAGCGCATCGAAATCAACTGTGCAAGACCACAGGGTTCCGACTTACTGGGCATCAGGAACAGATCAGCACCCGCATAGATCTTCTGTGCCATCGAAGCCGAGAAGGTAATCATTGCACGCATCTTATCATGGTATGCCGCATCACAGAAATGCATGAAATCCTCAATCTCAGGATAACCGGTACCCAGAACAACCAGCTGGATGTCTTTCTTCATCAGCTCTTCCATGATCGGATACATCAGGTCGATACCCTTCTGGGAAGTAAGACGTCCGACCATGCCGATCATCGGGATATCGGCATCGACTTTCAGACCCAGTTCTTTCTGAAGTGCCAGCTTGTTGCCGACCTTTTCCTCACGGGTCTTAACGTCATAATGAACCGGGATCATCGGATCAGTTGCCGGATCAAAGGTGTCCATATCAATACCATTGACAATACCCGAAAGTTTATACCGTCTGGGACGCAGAATACTGTCCAGACCGAATGAGAAATAAGGATCAAGAATCTCACCGGCATAGCTCTCCGAAACAGTGGTAACAGCGTTTGCCCGTTCAATCGCGCCTTTCATCAGGTTCAGGCATCCATCATGCTCCACAACCGAAATCCAATCCGGCGGCAGCGCAAATACTGTATTCATTGTATCCAGACCGTATTTGCCCTGGAACTCGATGTTATGAATCGAAAAAACAGTCTTGATATACTCATATCCTTCACGCCAACGGTACTGGCAGTCAAGATATACCGGTACAGCCGCTGTATGCCAGTCATTGGCATGGATAATATCCGGGAAGAAATCAACATGAGGCAGAATTTCCAGCACCGCTCTGGAAAAGTATGCAAACCGCTCGCCGTCGTCAAACTCTCCGTAAGGAGCTCTTCTGCGGAAATAATACTCGTTATCGATCAGGTAATAGATGACCCCATCGACTTCAGCTTCAAAAATCCCACAGTAGCAGTTGCGCCAGCCGTGCATAAAGTAAAAATACTTCAGATACTTGCATTTTTCCCGCATTTCCTGTTTAATGGAGGAATAAAGCGGCAGAACAACCCTGACGTCATGACCTTTGGCAACCAGTGCCTTGGGCAGTGCGCCCGCAACATCGCCCAGACCACCGACCTTGATAAAAGGCAGCGCCTCGGCAGCCGCAAACAAAATTTTCATCGGTCTCATCCTTTCTTACCAAAACCTCCAAAAATGCCCTGCCCTACAGGACAGGGCATTTTTGGCAAGCTGCAAATCTTATACGACCTGACCCTTGGAAATAACGTAAGGGTAGGTAGGATAACCGCTCAGCACATGATCTGCCTGAATCTCAACATCCTTATCGGTGATAACGCAGTCGAGCTTTGCATCCGAATGGATAACAGAATTCTGACCGATTACACTGTTTTTCAGCACAGCGCCCTTTTCAATCCGCACGCCACGGAAGATAACACAGTTTTCAATAGTTCCATCAATAACGCAGCCGTCTGCAATCAGGCTGTTTTTCACTTTGCTCTCGAAACCATAAAGGGTGGGTGCACTGTTCTTAACACGGGTCAGAATCGGGGTTTCGGATTCAAATACCTCTTTGCGAACAGCAGGCGTCAGCATTTCCATGCTTGCCTTGTACACATCGCCAACGGTATTGATCACCGCACAGTAACCGGTATGTTCATAGCCGCATACACGAAGCTTGTTGATGTTTCTGGTGATAAAATCACGCTCAAAATCGGTCCAGCCATAAGTATAAGCGCGCTCCAGCAGGCTCAGAAGCAGCGTTTTGTTAAAGACATAGACTTTCAGCCCCTGGTTCTGGCAATCGCTCATCTGACCAGCCGCATAATAAGCATCGACAATACGACCGTCACGATCCTCATCCAGTACCAGACCATTATAAACCGCATCGCTGCGTTTCTGATAAACGACAGTAATGTCGGCATCTTTACTAATATGATACCGCACCAGGTCCGCAAAGTCAATGTTCATAACGATGTTCGTGTCCGACAAAATCACATATTCTTCGTTACAATCTTCCAAATATGCCCTGCAGGAGAGCAGTGCATCGATCTTGGAACGGCTTCTGGTGGCAGCCGAGTCAGCCTTTGCAAACGGAGTCAGGATCTTCAGACCGCCGTTTCTGCGGTCGAGGTCCCAGTCCTTGCCGGCACCCAGATGGTCAACCAGAGAACCGTAATGTTCCTTGGTCAGGATACCAATATTGTCAACGCCGGACTTTACCAGCGAAGAAAGTACGAAGTCGATCAGGCGGTAACGGCTTGCAAACGGAACAGTTGCAAGGGTACGTTCTGCCGCCAGTTCATTATTGACAGCTGCGAAACTGTCAGAAAAGAGTACACACATTGTTTTCGTCATCATTTAGGATACCTCCACTTATTGTCAGCTCCGGCGTTCCCTGCCGGTATACCGGACTAATCTGCGCGTTCCGGTCATCTGTTGGCGTCAGGTTCAATCATCTCTTTGGGACGGACGACCTGACCCTTTTTGATGATTGCGCCGCGTCCGACAACCGCGATGCCCCATTCAGACGCATCAGGATAGTTGCAGGGATCGTCACCGACAATGGCGCCCTCTTCAATGATAACATCTTCCGCGATGATCGCGTATCTGACGCTTGCGCCTTTCTTGATCACAGTATTGCTCATAACGACCGCGGAGTTCAGTTCAGCGCCTTCTTCAACGGTAACGTTGGAGAAGAGGACCGAATACCACAGTTTGCCGTCGATCTCACAGCCTTCGGTTACGATCGACTCCGCGATCTCGGCATGTTCATCGATGTAATGCGGCGGATGTGCTTCGCTTCTGGAGTAGATCTTCCAGTCGACAGAATCCAGCTGCAAACCACTCTCAGGGTTGAGCAGATCCATGTTCGCATCCCACAGCGAAGAGATGGTTCCGACGTCTTTCCAGTATCCGTCGAATTCCCATGCCATCAGCTTGTCGCCATTGCCCAGCATCATCGGAATAATGTTCTTGCCAAAGTCATTGGAAGAATTGGGGTCAGCCTCGTCGGCAATCAGAGCCGCGCGAAGTTTCTTCCAGTTAAAGATGTAGATACCCATCGAAGCAAGGGTGGACTTGGGATGTTTGGGTTTTTCCTCAAACTCGTAGATGGTATGGTCAGCGTTGCAGTTCATGATGCCGAAACGGGAAGCCTCTTCCATCGAAACGTTCAGTACGGCAATGGTCGCATCCGACTGATTTTCCTTATGGTAAGCAAGCATCTTTGCATAATCCATCTTATAAATATGGTCGCCCGAAAGGATCAGAACGTTTTCAGGATCATACCGGTCGATAAAATTGATATTCTGATAAATTGCGTTAGCTGTTCCCTTGTACCATTCGCTGCCTTTGTCGGTCTGGTACGGAGGCAGGATATATACACCGCCATTGAGGCGGTCCAGGTCCCAGGGCTGTCCGTTGCCGATATAGGAGTTCAGTTCCAGCGGACGATACTGGGTGAGAACGCCGACGGTATCGATTCCGGAGTTTACGCAGTTGGACAGCGGAAAGTCGATAATCTTATACTTGCCACCAAACGAAACTGCGGGTTTTGCCACTTCCTTGGTCAGGACGTAAAGACGGGAGCCTTGTCCGCCTGCCAGAAGCATTGCAATTGTGTCTTTTTTCTGTGTCATACTGGTGCACCTCTTCAAGATTTTTCAGCAAGCTGCCTTTGAATGGCAGCCTGCTGTTTTTGGGTATCCTGCCTTATATCATAAACACCTGAATTGATCCAGATGGTCATGCCTCCTGATCTTTTTTGACTCTGCGTCTTACAGCCGGCTTTTTTTCGGCAGCCTTTTTGGTTTTTGCCGAAGATTTCGCAGGCTTTTCAGCCTTCTCCGTCTTCTTGCTGCCAGTCTCCGACTTCACCCTGCGGGTCGAAACCCGCGCAGTCCCTTTTTTTTCGACTGTCTCGCTGGATTTGGGCGGCGACGCCTTTTTATACAGATAGATGGTCGTAAATGCCGGAAGCGTCAGCGATACACAGCAGCTGCGACCATGCATTGGGGTCTGTTTGGTATAAATACGCGGATTATCAACTCCCTTGCCGCCAAAACGGGTAAAGTCTGTAGAGAAGATTTCATCATACCGTCCGCGTCTCGGAACGCCGATCCGGTAATCCTCACGGGTCACCGACGAGAAGTTGCAGATAACAATGACTTCGTTGCCCTTCTTATCCCGGCGCAGGAACGAGATAATGTTCTGTTCCGCGTTGTCGCAGGACAGCCAGTCAAAGCCATCCCAGCCGCCATCCAGTTCCCACATTGCGGGTGTATCCCGGTAGAACTGGAACAGTTCCCGGCTGAAGTCCTTGAACTGGCGGTGCTTGTCAAACCGCAAAAGATCCCAGCCAATGGTCTTTTCCTCGCTCCACTCGTCAAACTGCGCCAGCTCGCAGCCCATGAACAGCAGTTTCTTGCCGGGATGGGCGTACATATATGCGATGTAGGCGCGCAGGTTGTCAAACTTCTGCTCATAATCGCCCGGCATCTTGTTGATCAGCGAGCACTTGCCATGTACCACTTCGTCATGCGACAGCGGCAGAATGAAGTTCTCGGAGAATGCGTAAGTAAGGCTGAAAGTCAGATTGTTATGCACGCCCTTGCGGAAGAACGGGTCGGTCTGCATATATTTGATCGAGTCGTTCATCCAGCCCATATTCCACTTAAAGTCAAAGCCTAAGCCGTCTTCCTCGACCGGATGGGTGACCTTGGGAAAAGCAGTGGATTCCTCGGCAATTGTGAGGACTCCGGGGAAAGTGGTGTGCAGGTAATGGTTAAACCGCTTAAGGAACTCGATTGCCTCCAGATTCCAGTTGCCGCCATAGATGTTGGGCATCCAGCCGCCGTCCTTTTTGCCATAATCCAGGTACAGCATCGAAGCGACTGCGTCCACTCTGAGTCCGTCGATATGGTACCGGTCGACCCAGTTTGCAGCCGACGAGATCAGGAAGGACATGACTTCTCCGCGTCCATAGTCAAAAATCATCGTGCCCCAGTCCGGGTGCTCGCCCTTGCGCGCATCAGCGTATTCATAACAGGGCGTACCGTCAAACCGTCTGAGACCATGCGCATCCCGCGGGAAATGTGCAGGAACCCAGTCCATCAGAACACCGATACCTGCCTGGTGGCAGCGGTCAATAAAACGCATCAGCATCTCCGGCGTTCCATACCGGGAAGTCGGTGCAAAATAGCCGGTGACCTGATATCCCCAGGAACCGTCAAACGGGTATTCCGACAGCGGCATCAGTTCGATATGGGTATATCCCATCTCAAGCACATACGGAATCAGCTGATCGGCAAGACTGTCATAATCCAGCGTGTCGCCAGACTCAAACTTCCGCCAGCTTCCGGCGTGCATCTCATAAATATTCATCGGCTTGCCGACTGCGCCGCCCTTTTCCCGCTGGGCAATCCACGCGCCGTCGCCCCACTGATAATCCGGCAGGTCATACACCTTGGACGCAGTTCCGGGACGAGTCTCATTATGGACAGCATAAGGGTCTGCATGATAAAGCAGTTCTCCGTCCGGGCTTTCAACGACGATCTTATACAGATCATATTGGGAAAGTCCGGGAATTTCAACCTCCCAGATTCCCTGTTCGCTGACTTTCTTCATCGGCCACCGGCGGGCATCCCAGTCACAGAATGCACCTGTAATGTATACATTTCTGGCATTAGGCGCCCAGGTACGAAAAATATGACCATTTTCCCCCTTCTGACAGCCCAGGTATTCATAGCTCCTGTAATTTGAACCCTGATGGAACAGATACACAGCCATGGAGTTTTCCTGTTCGGGAGCGGACTGTGCATTTTCCTGTTGTTTGATTGTTTCGGACATTTTATAACCTCTTCCTCGTTTGTCGTTCAGCCGGGACAACCGACCTCTGGAAAGAACTGTTTTTCCGCCGTGAAAAGCGAAAAGGCAGACACGGCAGTTAAATATAAAGAGATGACCTGCAACTTTTTATATCTGCATCTATCTTAACACAGTTTACAGCCTTTGTAAATAATAACCTAAAGAAATTTTGCATTTCGCATGTAGAAACATTTCCATCTTTTTTGACTAAAATGTCAATTATGCAGAAATATAAAATAAAAATCCTGTCTAAAAATACATTTTCCAACTGATTTTCAATTTCTTTGCAGTGAATTTACGCTTTACCGATTATCGATTTACGGTTAAAATAGCATTTTTTCTGTGTAAAATGCACAAACAGCTTTGATCTTTCTCCACTATTGTACCTTGAATCCCGAAAGAAAAAGCACGAAACTAGTCATTTCACCCGAATCTTCTTTTCAACCTGTCATAAAAATGGTATAATAAACCCATTACAGGCTGTCGATAAAGTCAACCGCTGTTCTTCTATGTCCGCCGTTGCCGCCTGCTGCGCCAACGGCTACGTTTTTTTAGGGATTGCGCGCCAAGGGCGCGCCCAGGGGCTGCGCCCCTGGACCTG
>CALWWT010000027.1 GCA_944385325.1 uncultured Clostridia bacterium
CAACATCTGAAACCCTGGAACAGGAGTTACTGGATAACCGGCTGGATATTGCGTTGATCGAAGGAATCGTCCATTCTCAGCATTTGGTCTGTGAAGATTATATGGAGGATTCGCTGGTTACGGTCTGTGGAGCAAACGGCGTTTTCCGGCAGGGTGAAAAGGTCTCTTTGGAAAGATTCCGATGTCAGAAATTTTTGCTGCGTGAAAAGGGAAGCGGAACCCGGGAAGAATTTGACAGCGCTGCGCGGCTGGCTGGTTTTTCGGTAGAACCACTGTGGGAGTCGACCAGCACAAGCGCATTGGTAAATGCGGTTATCCACGGACTGGGGATTGCTGTCTTACCGCGACGGATGATCCTGGAACCATTGGAAAAGGGGTTGATCGTACAATTTGAAGTGGAAGGCATTGATCTGAGGCGAAAATTTATGATCGTTTATCATAAAAATAAATATCTGTCTGCTTCCGCACAAAACTTTATTGATCTTTGCAGAAATTATGAACTGGATTATCCGATTCCCAACTTTCGACGGTTTCGATAAAAACTTTTATAAATGTAAGATGGACAAGGTTTTTTTGTTCTGTTATAATCGGGGTAGCAACTACCGCCTAAATCTGTTATGAAAGGAAGTTAAATGTATGGCTGTGATCAAACCGCCCTATTTTGGAACTGCATATTATCCGGAAGGCTGGTCCGATCAAAGGGTAGATGAAGATATCCGTCAGATGAAGGAAACGGGAATCAATGTGGTCCGTCTGGCGGAATTTGCCTGGAGCCGGTTGGAACCGGAAGAGGGCAAATATGATTTTGGATGGCTCAGACGGGTCATTTCCAAACTGGACGCCGCGTCAATCGGTGTTATCCTCTGCACGCCCAGTGCGACGCCGCCGATTTGGCTGACAGAAAAATATCCGGATATTCTACCGATGGATGAAAATGGACGCCGTACCACCCATGGCGCCAGACTGCATTATTGTCCCAACCATGAGGTTTATCAGGAGTACATTGAAAAGATGAACGAAGCGTTGGTCAGAGAATTTGAGGATGCACCTAACCTGATCGGCTGGCAGGTGGATAATGAAGTATATGTCTGGCAGGGAAAAGGCTGTTTTTGTCCGGACTGTGCGCAAAAATTCCACCGCTTTTTGCAGCAGCGGTATGGCACGATTGATAAGCTCAACCAGTCCTGGCAGCTGACGCTCTGGAGCCAGGAATATCAGAATTTTGATCAGATTCCGCTGCCCAGATCAGATGTCTGGCACCATCCTGCTCTCAAAACAGCTTGGATGGAGTTCCAGGAGGATTCGATTGTCGGTTATGTCAACCGCCAGTACCGCACGATAAAAAAATACTCCCGCAAACTGGTCGGAACCGATATGATGCCGGCGCCGCTGGTCAGTCATGACAAGCTGACAAAAGAAGCAGATGTGGTGATGTTTAACCATTATAATGACGAAGAGAATCTGGGGAATGTATTTTTCTGGTTTGAATATCTCAAGACGCTGCGGAGCGCGCCGCTGTGGAATACCGAGACGGACCCTTGCGGCAATGGCAGTACCGCGAGGCAGGCGTATAAGCCGCGCGGATTCTGTACGGTGAATTCCTGGCTGCCGCTTATGTTTGGCGGTGAAGCCAATCTGTACTGGCACTGGCGGGCACATCGCGCCGGGCATGAACTGATGCATGGTGCGGTCATTGATGCCCATGGACGCCCAACCCATACTTATGGAGAAGTCAGGCAGCTGGCTGTGGATTTTGCCTCCAGCGCGGACTTTTTAAACCGCACCACTGTCAAACCGGCAGAAATTGCCATACATTATGACGCATTGGCTGAAAAACTGTTTCTTGCCCAACCGATTGCGGCGGAAATGGATTATCAGCCAATTCTGCGGGATTATTTTTATGAACCGCTGCGCCGTGCCGGTCAGAGAGTGGATATTATTCCGCCGTCACATGAGCTGTCCGGGTATCGGGTCGTGATTTCGCCGCTGCTGCCCTATATTAATGAGGAACTTTATTCCCGTCTGTACAGCTGGATGGAAGAGGGCGGCATCTGGATTGCCGGACCGCTGACCGGTTGCCGGGATGCAGCCGGCGGTCAGCTGGATAAGCCGCTCGGACGGCTGGAAGAATGGGCGGGATGTATCCGCAGATACGCGCTTGCTGCCAATAAGAAGTATCCGTTTGATCTGGACGATTCTTTTGGGGGAAAGAGTAATGGCGCAGTATGGTATGATGGTTTCCAGACCGCAGAAGGCAAAGCAGCGGCTGTTTATGGCAATTCCAGCTATGAACTGTCCGGAATGGCGGCTGTTGTGGAAAGACAGATCGGAAAAGGCAAGCTGATCTTGCTGGGAACAGTTCCGCAGAATGACCTGCTGCTTCGGCTGAGTGAGGTGGATACCACCGGACGGGCAGCCGATACGGAACATCTGCCGGCATATTGGGGTTCGGATAATCTGCTTGCTGTGTCGAGAGTGACGGCAGACGGACAGGCAGCAGGGGTGCTGCTGGCAGAATTCAGAGGACAGAAAGGACAGCTTCAGCTTTCCGGCAAAGCGGAAGATCTGCGTACCGGGCAGATTTTCAGCGGCAGAGTGGAAGTCTCTCCCTGGACAGTAATGGTACTTCGATACATTGAATAATTGTGTGCACCATAAAACCCTGTCTTTCCGGAAATGGAAAGACAGGGTTTTCAGCAGGTTTCAGTATTTACCAGTTCTGGGATTTTTGGTCTATCAGCTGTTGGACAATGACCGGGTTGGCACGTCCGGCAGTTTTTCCCATGATCTGACCGACCAGCGATTTGAGCGCATTGGTTTTACCCTTTTTAAAGTCGGCAACAGATTTCGGGTTCAGGGCAATCGCTTCATCCACCAGCTGTTCCAGCAGTACAGGGTCGCTCAGCTGCAAAAGGTCATGGCTGCGGACATATTCTTCCGGGTCCTGGTCGCCCAGTTTCCACAGGTCGCCCAGCACCTTTTTCTCGGTCGAGGAGTTGATCTGTCCGTCAACCGCCATGCTGACCAGCTTTGCAAGATGACCGGGTGATACCGGGATCTGAACGGCGTCTTCGCCTTCAGCAGACATCAGCCGGAAAACCTCGGTAAGCATCAGGTTGGCAGCTTGTTTGGAATAGCTGGTCTGGGTGCAGACCGATTCAAAGTAATCGGCTATTTCAGGGGTAGCAGTCAGCATTTCCGCGTCAAATGCAGTCAGACCAAACTGCTCCATATATTTTGCCTTGCGTGCGTCCGGCAAAACCGGGATGGAAGCTTCAAGCGCATCCAACTGTTGCTCGCTCATCTCGATCGGTGCAAGATCGGGGTCAGGAAAATACCGGTAGTCGTTTGCGTCCTCTTTGCGGCGCATCGAGAAGGTTTTCCCGGACTTTTCATCGAAGCGTCTGGTTTCCTGTACGATTTCTTCGCCGTTTTCAATTGCTTCCACCTGACGGCGGTATTCATACTCGATCGCCTTTTGTACATACTGGAAGGAGTTCAGATTTTTCATCTCGGTACGGGTACCGAACGGCTTTCCGGGTTTGTGTACCGACAGGTTGACGTCGCACCGCAGCGACCCTTCCTGCATCCGGCAGTCGGAGATACCGGTGTAAAGGATGGTTGCACGGAGTTTTTGCAGATAGGCAACCGCTTCTTCAGCCGACCGGATATCCGGTTCGGAAACGATCTCGATCAGAGGCACGCCGCAGCGGTTGCAGTCGATAAAGGTACCGCTTTTATCGTGCACCAATTTTCCGGCGTCTTCCTCAATGTGGATACGGGTGATGCCGATCCGTTTGGAACCGGCAGAGATTTCAATATCCAGATGACCGTGTTCGCACAAGGGCAGGTCATACTGGGAAATCTGATAAGCTTTCGGCAGATCAGGATAAAAGTAGTTTTTGCGGTCCTGTTTGGAATAGCGTGCAATTTTGCAGCCGGTCGCCATACCGGCTTTGATCGCGTACTCCACGACTTTTCGGTTCAGGACAGGCAGGGAACCGGGCAGCCCCATGCACACCGGGCAAACATGGGTGTTGGGTTCTGCGCCGAAATCGGTCGGGCAGCTGCAAAAGATTTTGGTTTTGGTTTTCAGCTCGACATGGACTTCCAGACCGATGACCATTTCATATTCAGAAGTAAATGCAGACATTTTGATTCATTCCTCTCTGGCAGTTTATCGGGAACCCGTTTCGCAGGCTGTTTCATAAGCGTGCCCGATACGGTAGAGCGTCGGTTCGGAAAAAGGCTTTCCAATCAGCTGCATACCGACCGGCAGACCATTGACTGCCGTTGCACAGGGCATCGAAAGGGCAGGAAGCCCGGCAATATTGACCGGAACAGTGTAGATATCTCCAAGGTACATTTCCAGCGGATTGGAAGTTTTTTCGCCGATTTTATAGGCGGTTGTCGGTGCAACCGGCGAGAGGATACAGTCGCATTTTTCAAAAATACGGTTATAGTCGTTTACGATCAGCGTCCGCACCTGCAATGCCTTTTTGTAATAGGCGTCGTAATATCCCGACGACAACGCGAAGGTGCCCAGCATAATGCGGCGCTTGACTTCCTGTCCAAACCCTTCACTGCGGGAATTTTTATACAGCTGGGTAATATCGTCATAGTCTTTTGCCCGGTAACCATAGCGGATACCGTCAAAACGAGCAAGGTTGGAAGAAGCTTCTGCCGAAGAGATGATATAATAAGCCGGCAGTGCATGAGAAAGGGTCGGCATCGATACTTCAACTATTTCAGCACCCAGTTCTTTAAAGCGGGTTACAGCCGTTTCAATTCCTTTTCGCACATCGTCTGAAAGACCGTCGCCGAAAAATTCTTTCGGAAGGGCAATCTTCATTCCGCGGATGTCTTTTCCGATGTCTGCTGTATAATCCAGCTTTTCCATCTTGATCGAAGTCGTATCCCGGGTGTCGTGTCCTGCAATGCAGTCCACAACCATTGCCGAATCGGTGACGTTTTTAGTCAGAGGCCCGATCTGGTCAAGCGACGAAGCAAACGCCACCAGACCATATCTGGATACCGTTCCATAGGTCGGTTTCATCCCGACAACGCCGCAGAATGCTGCCGGCTGGCGGATGGAACCGCCGGTATCGCTTCCCAGAGTAAAGACCGCCTCATCTGCCGCAACTGCCGCTGCCGAACCGCCGGATGAACCGCCGGGTACACAGGACAGGTCACGCGGATTGCAAGTGACCTGGAAATAGCTGTTTTCGGTCGAAGAACCCATCGCAAACTCATCCATATTGAGTTTCCCAAGCATGACAGCGCCGGCTTTATCCAGCTTTTCGATGACATGTGCGTCATAAGGCGGCACAAAGTTTTCCAGCATTCTGGAAGCACAGGT
>CALWWT010000028.1 GCA_944385325.1 uncultured Clostridia bacterium
AAAAGAAAAGGTCCTATAACAAAAGTTGGGGTAAGCAGTCCGCCATTGCCGCACAATCTGCGGCAATGGCTGGACTTTTTGGGGAAGGTTGCGCGCAGAGCGCGCCCAGGGCACGGTTCGCTGCGCGAACCATCAGCCCTGGACCTGCTATAAAGTTTCCACTTCATTTCCGTGTCAAGTGGATGAAAGGTTTACCCCAACTATTGACAAAGAGCCAAAGAAAACCCGAAAACCATCTGAGTGATCAAGCTCAAATGATTTTCGGGTTTTTCCCAAAATTATTTCAGTTTATTTCACACCTGCGAAATAATCTTCCAGACCGTCAGCCGTTGCTTCAGCGAACTTCAGGATGTTCGACTGATTGGTCAGGATGGTATTTTCGACCGGCGTTGTGATAAATCCATATTCGATCAGCACCGCCGGGAACTGTTTGACACGGGTGACCGCGTACTCTGAGAACTTATGCCCGCGGTTGACAGCGGTCGAACCGCTCGACATTCCCTGATAAGCGGTGAAGATGTTGTTGCAGATGTTCTTGGCAAGATAGACCGACCAGGGATTGTTGTAATAAACTTCGATGCCGCGCGCGGTAGTCGAAGTTGCCGACGAGTTGTGATGTACCGAAACGTACACCATCGGCTCCCAGTCGATGGCAGCGTCCACACGGTCATACAAGCTGTACAGATTGCTTGTCTTGTAGGTATCCAACAGGTAAACTTCCGCACCGCGGGAGACCAGTTCATCCCGCAGAGCAGTTGCCTTGCGGTAGTTTTCGTAAGCTTCCTGGGTGGAACCCACACCCAGAGCACCGGTATCATACGCACCGCCGGTGGTATAGCTGCCGTGACCGGAGTCAATCACAATACGCGCACCTTTCAGCGAAGAAACCGGATTATAGAACTTCAGCTGAAGCTTATTGCCGGAATACTCGGCATACGCGCCGTAATATGCACCCTGACGCAGTGTCAGTTCGATCACACACTGGGGAACGCCGTTTGTCGTCCGGGTCGAGACTTTTGCGTCTGAGAAGCAGCTGCCCGACGGAATGCTGATGCCGGTATTGACGATCGCGGTCGTATAGTCAAAGACAATTTTAATCTTCTGAGGGGTAAAGCTGGTGACGGTATTGCTGGTGGAAGAAGCGTACTGGATCGTCTCCACCTCAATATTGAACGGCACCTTCCAAGTTTCGCCGACCGTCAGGTAGGTGCACTGGCTGTCAGCCGAAAGCGAAATCGAACTGATGCTGTTTTCTCCCTGGCTGCCGGAAGAAGCAATCACGCTTGCTTTTGCAGCCGAGACTTTACGCCCGGAAGCGAGCCAGTAGATATTGTTGCTGCCAGGACCCGATACGACGTAATCGATCGTACCTTTAGGAAGCTGGTAGTAATAAGGTGCCGCGTAATCCTCCTCACGGTCGTTTTCCGCGGGGATAAATACGTCGGCATAATCAGCCGTCACCTGGATCTGCTTGCCGGAGAAGCTCTTTGCACCGGAAATGGTGAGCATATCGCCCGAAACGGTGCCGCTCCCTTCCTCTTCGGGAAGCATTTCAGCCGAATAGACGGTAAAACTGCCGCCGGTCCTGGTCTGGGTGCGTCCGTCAAGGGTCGCGGTCGCGGTAATGGTCAGATTGGAACCGGAAGACGGGATGACACATTCTCCTTCAAACCAATAGTACCCATTCGCGTCCTTTTCGGAGGTACGGTAAAGAGTCACCTTCTGAGAACCGACCTTAGCGGTCACATCGGCATTTTTATCAGCCAGAACGCGGATCGTTTCGGTTGAGCCTGCAACCGCAGTCGACTGGGTTTTCGGCTGGATATCTTCAATAATGCGGGTCATGACAGTTTCAGCGGCCATCGCCGAAAAACCGGAAAACAGCAGCAGTACCGCCATCAAAAAGGCAGTCAACCGCGCTGTTTTACCGCAAACTCTCTTAGCTGGGGGAAAAACAGTGCTGAAGTTCAACGTCCTTATCTCCTTTTATTACTGCAATAAGGCCATGAAGTTTTTCTTTTCTACGGTCATGGCGCTGTTCGGGGTGGTAAAGATCTGGTCATAGCGGAAAAGGATGGTACCTTCCACATTGTCATACTGACGGGAGAGGTCGATCTGACGGGCAAGGATATTGGTATTCTGTGTCCATTCATTTTTACCGCTGCCGGCGTAGTTATCCACCGCACCGACCTTATAGGCAGCAAGCCCAATCCGCAGGCTGACATCCGGTGCGGTCGTCATTTCACTCCACTCCTCGACGATCTCGTCATATGGGGCGCTCGCGTGCTCAAAACCATAGTAGACCTGAGGCGCCAGATAGTCGCAGTATCCGGAATGGGATGCCCAGTAAGCAACGTCCGCATACACAAGGTCATAGTCCTGGCTGACAATACCTCTCGGGCTGATGCCGAAGATGCAGGAAGAATCAGCGGCTTTGATCGCGTCATACATTTCCTTCATCAGGCAGGTGATATTCTGCCGCCGCCAGTCCGCATGGGAAAGGGTTGTATTTGCCTTCTGGTAGCTGGCAAGGTCATAGCTTTCCGGCAGAGAAGACGGATAAAAATAGTCATCGATATGTATGCCATCAACGTCATAGTTTTCAATGATCTCGGCAACGCCGTCCACCACCAGCTGTCTTGCCTCTCTGGAAGCCGGGTTGAGGTAAAGGCGTCCGCCGTAAGAGATCAGGTTTTCCGCCTTCTTGGCAGAGTTATCGTACCACTGCCTGACGGGATAGGACGTGGAAACCGAGCTGATCTCACTTTCCGCCATCAGGCGCAGCGGATTGACCCATGCTTCAAAAGTCAGACCCTGTGCATGGGCTTCCTCTACCAGGATCTCAAGCGGGTCAAACCCGGGGCTGACGCCCAGTTTGCCCGAAGCGTAGCTTGACCACGGGAACAGGTCGGACGGATAGAAGCTGTCGCCATACGGACGGACCTGAACAATGACGGTATTCAGACCGGCATCGACGCAGTTCTGATACATTTTCTGGACAGAAGCCCTGAAAGCACTCTCACTTCTTCCAGGCAGGATATTTTGCAGATCAAGGAAAGCGATCCAGATCGCATTCACCTCTCCCTGCTGTGCGACATTGGTACTGGCAGGTGTCTGGGAAACAGCGGAACTGGTGCCCAGACGTGCAAGCACCTCTTCTGTTTCGCTTCCGGCAGCGGCAGCCGGCGTCACCATCAGTGAAGCCGCCGCCATCATCGAAGCGGCAAGAAAAGACGCGGTGCGCAGCACCCCTTTATGTTTCATCAAGTAATCACTCCTTAAAAAAGACTATTCAAAAACTCTTATTGAGATATAGAAGGTTACCAGCATCCGACCGCCGGCTGCATCACTGCCGCCGGTACCGATACTTTTTCACCCTGCCGGAACGCCGCCAATTTCCCAAAAAGCGACCAATATAAACCCGGCTTCTATATATAAGTGTAAGTAAAGGCGAAAAATGTTGCAGGAAATCAAAATTTAATTAAGAAAAACCAGGCTTTTAACTTCTGATCACCGGAAGTTCCCTTGTGATATCCTCTGTTCTTTCAGGTGTTCTTGCGATATCGACGGTGATGGTATAGCCGCCCAGCGTAACCACCCGTTTGCCGACATTCAGCGGCAGCACCTTTTCCTGACCGGAAGCGAAGATACGCACCTCGCCTTTCTGTGAGCGGATAGCGGAAGAGGCAGCGCGCGTCTGGGTGATCACAACGGTTTTGACTGCGGAAGGAGAGGTCTGGACATTCCCCTTGCCGAGTTTATAGTCAAGTTCCGGAAACGGGTCGGAAGCAGGCATCTCATCCAACCGGGCGTTTTGAGGATCAGCGGGCTGCTGTCTGCGCCTGGTCCCGGCAAGCAGGGCGCCGCCGCCGCATGCAGCCGCACCCGACAGCGCCATACAGAAGACCATCCCGGAGGTTGTCTGCACGCCGAGCAGCAGCCAGCCGATAAGCGGCAAACTCAGCTGCACGCCGCCCAGGATCTGTTCCCGGGAGAAGGATTTACTATCGGCATTGGCGAGCTGTTCATAGGAGATGACCATCACGCCGCCGCTTCTGACGGCGACAGGGACATTTTCCGGGATAGAGCCGTCACGCAGCCGGACAAGGCTGCCGCGCGGGTAATCCGGCTGACTGATTTCAACAGCGGCGAACCGACCGCCCATCAGGCGGATGGTTCCATCACCGGATACGCGAAAAAGCACACCGAATACAGCCGATGAGACGAGCATCAGCATACCAGCGGCGATCACCGCGATCGACAGTATTTTCAGGCAAAGCCTTTTCCGGGACATCATAACGCTTCCTTTCCCTGCCAAACGGCAAACTTCCAGCTATACTTTCCTTATTATCCTACATTTTCCCCCATCTGTCAAGGTGGCGTGTCGCCACGGACTTGTTCGCGTCGGTCGCTCCTGCTTCGCAATCCGCTCGGTCGTGATGGTAACAACCTGAGCGAACGCGGCGCAGTGCCTGCGCTCCCAGTTCGCGTTGGTCGGCGGCGTTCCGACCGCCTCGGTCGTGAAAAACACTACCTGAGCGAACGCGGCGGGTAGCTGAGCGGAATTATCTGCACAAAAAAGCGCCCGGAAAAACTCCGGACGCCATTGTATCTGATCGATCAGATGATATTGCTGTGAAAGGTAAGGGATTCAACCACCGAACTGCCATTATAGACCGTTACGGTCGCTTCCAGCCGGTAGTAATAACCGGAAATTGCCGGATAATCACCACTCAAAGAGACTTTTCCATTACTGCCGTTCACCGTTCCCATTGACCCAG
>CALWWT010000029.1 GCA_944385325.1 uncultured Clostridia bacterium
GTGAGCGTATGTTTTGGAAACCAGTTGACCGGCGTGACCCGCTGATGATGGCTTTGGAAGTGCATAATTCCAGAAATCCGGAGGACCCGGGAAGAAAAAGAGAAATCAGGAATCTGCTGAAGATGGTTGGTATTTTTTTAGCGGTACTGCTGGCGGTTGTACTGGTTTTGTCTTTGGTATTTCTGTAGCAAACCATAGGAATCAAACAGGAAATGGGGTGTCAGCATGTTTTTGGGCAACAATTTCAGAGGAACCAATCTGAACATTCCTGTCCACCGGGGAATTGTCAGTCAGCAGGAGGACAGAGAAAAATCAATTGGAAAACAGGTTTTGCAGGTATTGCTGCCCACTATCATCGTAGCAGCAGGATTGACTGTAATTGTTTTGCTGACGCCCGGGGAATCGGATATTGAACCATACAGACAACAGGTAGAGAAGCAGTTTTCTGCTGAAGGCGCTGTCCTGTCGTTTCAGTCTGAACCGAGACGACGGATTGATATCAGTTCCGATCCATATGGTGGAAAACTGGGTGCAGATGGGTATGACGAATGGAGCTTTGCAGGTTCGGCTCAGCCGGTCTGGTGCGGATATTATGAAAATAAAGACGATCTGGATTGGATTGCCGATGCAATTTCGGAAGACGGTTCCAGTCTGATAATCAGGGTAGGTGACTCTACAACCGTGTCCTCAATTGGAACGGATACTGACAGGCGGATTTACCGAACAGAAAATATCCTTGTGTATTATGACGGCGGTGATTCGGAAGTATATACCATATTGGAAGAATTGTACGGCAGGCCAATTGCAGATGGAAGCAAAAGTGCGGAGTGATCTGACTGACGGAAAATGTCAAAAGTTTTTGCTGTACAAATAAGCGCGGATATATTATAATGGAGTGGGAATACAGGTGCCGGCGCATTGTGCCGGCACTGCTGCGGCTATTCAAAGGAAAGGAAAGATGATTTGTGATCACGCGCTTTGGTCCGGCAGGGACGGCGGACAGCTTTAAGACACTTGGCTATAAAAAAACGGTACAGCTTCCGGAATATCTGGAAACCTTCGGGCTCAACGCATTTGAGTATCAATGCGGACGCGGCGTCCGGGTCAACGTGGATACGGTGACCAAACTTGGGGTTCTGTGCCGGGAAAAGGATATTGCTCTGTCGCTGCACGCGCCTTATTATATTTCGCTTTCTTCGGTGGAAGAGGAAAAACGGAACAACTCGGTCGGTTATATCCTGGACAGTGCCCGTGCGGCAAAGCTGATGGGCGCAGACAGGATCGTCGTTCATTCGGGCAGTGCAGGAAAAATGAGCCGTGAGGCAGCGCTTGGACTGGCAGTTGAGACGCTTAGAAAGGCTCAGCAGGCACTGGATGACGAAGGATTGGGAGATGTGATTATCTGCCCGGAGACGATGGGTAAGGTCAATCAGCTGGGCGACCTTGAGGAGGTTATGACGCTGTGCGGCGTGGATGAACGGATGCTGCCGACGATCGACTTTGGACATCTCAATGCCCGCACATTTGGTTCAATCAAATCGCAGGAAGATTTCGCGGCAATTCTCGATACTCTTGAGAACCGTCTGGGTGCTGACCGTGCCAGCCGGTTCCATTCGCATTTTTCCAAGATCATGTATACTGTTCCGGGCGGTGAAAAGTGCCATCTGACCTTTGAAGATACCGAGTATGGTCCGGATTTTGAACCGCTGATGGAACTGATTGCCAAACGCGGATGGACACCGCGTTTTATCTGTGAATCTGCCGGGACCCAGACCGAAGACGCCGCGGTCATGATGAAAAGTTATCAGGCTTATCTGCTGCAGGGCAGTTTAAAGTAAGGATTTTTGGAAGTTTGGACGTTTTTTTCAATTTGCTATTGCAAAATTGCGCAAAATACGGTAAACTATAAAGGTATGATACACCTATATGCCCCGAATACTGGGGGCCGGAAGCCCCGGCAATACTTTTGATTATATGGAGGTACGCCCAATGATTACTGCAGGCGATTTCAGAAATGGTTTGACTTTCGATATGGACGGACAGGTTATGCAGGTCATCGAGTTCCAGCATGTTAAACCCGGCAAGGGCGCGGCATTTGTCCGTACCAAACTCAAAAACGTTATCTCCGGTGCTGTCACCGAGACTACCTTTAACCCGACCGCAAAATTCCAGGAAGCATACGTTGAACGTAAAGATATGGAATACCTGTACGAGGATGGCGGTCTGCATTACTTCATGGACCCCGAGACCTATGAACAGCTCCCGATTTCCGGCAGCGTTATGAACGATTCCTTCAAGTTTGTCAAGGAAAACATGGTCTGCAAGGTTCTCTCCTACAAGGGCAACGTTTTTGGCGTTGAGGCTCCCAACTTTGTTGAGCTGCAGGTCACCAAGACCGACCCTGGCTTCAAGGGCAACACCGCTACCAACGCTACCAAGCCTGCAACCCTCGAAACCGGCGCTGAGATCAAGGTTCCGCTGTTCATCGACGAAGGCGAAATGATCAAGATCGATACCAGAACCGGCGAGTATCTCTCCAGAGCTTAACCCACTGTCTGCGAAGACAAACGGCAGAATGAATTTACGAGTAACCGCATAATATGGACGGGTGACCCGTACCATTGCGGGGGAGGTTTCAACATGGAACTGATGGAAAAAGTTGCTTATCTGAAGGGTATGGTTGATATGGCGGAGTTTGATCCTGCCGCCAAGGAAACCAAGGTTCTCCGTGCACTGATCGACGCGGTTGACGAAATGGCACAGACAGTTGCGGAACTGGTGGAAGCCAATTCCCAGATGTGCGAAGTCATTGAGTCTCTGGACGAAGATTTGAGCGAGGTCGAAAACGATCTTTACGGTGAAGACGATGAGGACGAGGATGATTACGGCTACGACGAGGATGACGACAGCGAAGAGGAAGATATCTATGAGGTAACCTGCCCTTCCTGTGGAAAAACCTTTGATGTAGATGAAGCCATGCTTGATGAAGGCGAGATCAACTGTCCTGCCTGCGGCGAGCTGCTCGAGTTTGATCTGCAGATCGAAGATCCGCCTGCTGACGGGTCAGAGGATGCGACTGTTACAGAATAATTTTGTTTCCAGGATCTGGGCGGTCAAAGACTGCCCGGACTTTGGCAAAACTTCATACGTTGTTTCGGGGCGGAGTGAAAATCTCCACCGGCAGTATAGTCTGCGAACGCCTTTTGGCGCCGATCCGGTGTGATTCCGGAACCGACGGTAAAAAGTTTGACTGGCTTTTGCAAAGCGGGTCGAACGGAAGTCCGGATGAGAGAAACAGGTAAAAAATCGGAAGGGATATTTCCTTTTCGGATTTTTGTGTACCATAAAAGCCCCAGCCTAAAAAAGGCAGGGGCTTTTGTTGTTTTCCGGACAATGGCTGAAGTGATATCTATTTTGGTTGGACAAGAGATTGTCCGGAAAGGAAATGTGTTATGGTTACACAGAGCAAGAAAAATTTACAGGTTCGCGCAATGGTTATGACCGCTATACTGGCGGCGATGTCGTACATTCTGGCGATGATGTCGTTTTCGGTGCCTTTTATGCCGAGCTTTATCAAGCTGGATGTTTCGGAGCTTCCGGCGCTGATCGGTTCGTTCAGCCTGGGACCGGTGTATGGCGTGCTGGTCTGCCTGATCAAGAATCTGCTGGGGCTGATGAACAGCAGCACCAATGGTATTGGTGAGCTGTCAAACTTTTTGCTGGGTGCGATGTTTGTTTTTCCGGCAGGACTGCTTTATCAGCACAAGAAGTCCCGTAAAGGCGCTATTATCGGCAGTCTGATTGGTGCAGTCTGCATGGCGGTTGGTTCGGTATTTACCAATATTTTTCTGGTCTATCCGATTTACTATAACTTTATGGCAGAAGAAGCAATTCTTTCTGCGTACCAGATGATCATTCCCGCGATGAAGAGCGTTCAGCAGAGCATTATCTGCTTCAATATGCCTTTTACCTTTATGAAGGCAATGCTCAGTGTGCTGATCTGCCTGCTGGTTTATAAGCGGCTGTCTCCGGTCATTAAGGGAAAAGTGTAAGCGGGTGAATATCCTGAGAGGTCAAACCATCTGTTTGACCTCTGAGCTTGTCGAAAAACATTTTTGAGATTGGCGAACCGACTGCTTAAGATTGGACAAACCCTTGTTTAGAGAATCGCAGGTGCAGGGCGGATGGTTCGCGCAGCGAACCGTGCCCTGCGGCGCCTTGGCGCGCAACCCCATAAAAAACGCAGCCATTGCCCATGCGAAGCATGGCAATGGCGGAAAAAGAGAACGAGCGATTGATTTTATCGACAGTCTGTCCTGTGGAACAGTTTTGTTCCACAGGTTTTTTGTTGAATAAAAGTGCAAGGCAAAAGTTGTTATTTTGTTGCTGATATGTTAAAATGGAAAAAACAGTATCATGCTGCTGAAAAATGGGGAGAAGCCTGTTTTTGCGCTTTTGGCGGCAGATGCTGTCAATTCAAATATCAACGGAAATGAGGAGAGAAAACTGTGAGCAGTACAGGAGAAAGCAGACGCGGCGGTTTTACCAGCCGTATCGGGTTTGTACTTTCTGCGGCTGGTTCAGCGGTAGGATTGGGAAATCTGTGGAGGTTTCCATATCTTGCGGCGAAATATGGCGGCGGAATTTTTTTGGTGGTTTATGTGATTTTGGCGGTGACCTTTGGGTTTGCGCTGATGATTACCGAGGTCGCAATCGGACGTAAAACCAAACAATCCTGCATTGGTGCGTTCCGCTCGCTTAATCAGAAATTCAGTTTTCTGGGGTGGCTTGCTGCCATTATCCCGGTGATTATTGCACCGTATTATTGTGTTATCGGCGGTTGGGTATTGAAATATTTTATTGATTTCCTGACCGGACAGGGTACGGCAGCTGCCGGCGAAACCTATTTTAAGGATTTTATCTCGGTATCTTCGTCTGGGCTGGTGGGAAATCCGCTGTTCTGGTTTGGGATTTATATTGTTCTGAACGCGCTGGTTGTTCTGCTCGGCGTCCAGAAGGGTGTTGAAAAGGCAAGCCGGATTCTGATGCCGATGTTGGTTGTATTGATCATAGTCGTAACGGTTTATTCGCTGACTCTGCCGGGTGCTATGGAAGGCGTGCGGTTTTATCTGCTGCCTGATCTTTCCAGGTTTTCGGCGATGACGGTTTTGGGCGCGGTCGGTCAGATGTTTTATTCCATGTCGCTGGCGATGGGTATTATGATTACATACGGTTCGTATATGTCCAGCGAGGATAATCTGGAACACTCAGTGTCTCAGATCGAGCTTTTTGATACCGGTATCGCATTTCTGGCAGGCTTGCTGATTGTACCGGCAGTTGTCGCTTTTTCCGGCGGCGATACCACACTGGTTCAGCAGTCGGCTGGTTCGGGTTTGATGTTTGGCGTTTTGCCAAAGGTATTTGATTCGATGCCGTTTAGCGGAGCAGTTGGTGCTGTATTTTTCATGCTGGTGCTGTTTGCGGCGCTGACATCTTCCATCTCACTGCTGGAAACGATTGTTTCATTGGTAGAAGATAATCTTCACTGGCAGCGCAGGAAGGCAACCGTTGTCGTATCGATTGCACTGCTGATTTTGGGTATTCCGTCCTGTCTGGGATATGGTCCGCTTTCGTTTATCAATATCCTGGGACTGGCTTTCCTGGATTTCTTCGATTTTATTTCCAACTCGGTTCTGATGCCGGTTGTAGCGCTGCTGACCTGTGTATTGGTCGGGCATATTGTGGGAACGGATGTTGTTTCGTCCGAAGTCCGGCTGAATGGTCATGCATTTAAACGGGAAAAGCTGTTTAAAGTCATGATTCGCTGGGTCGCACCGATTCTGTTGCTGGTGGTTCTGATTTCGTCGATTGCAGATAAATTTGCAATTGGCGGATTTGTCATCTGAGAATTTGTAATCCGTCTGGTTTGGAGTCTTTTCAAATCAGACGGATTTTCTTTTTGCTCAATAATTGGAAAAATATGGATAAATACCTACTTGACAAGTGGGTGTTTATATGGTATCCTCTATTTGTAAGGAAAAATACTGCCAACCACAGGGAGGATGTATATATGGAAAAGATCATTTATATGGATAACGCTGCGACTACCTCCACCGGCAGAGCGGCGCTGGACGCCATGATTCCGGTGCTGGAAAAGGATTACGGCAACCCGTCCAGCCTTCACCAGTTGGGACAGCAGGCTGCTGATCTGCTCGCGGATGCCAGAAAGAAAATTGCTTCGTCGATTGGAGCCCAGCCGGATGAAATTTATTTTACCTCGGGCGGCACCGAAGCGGATAACTGGGCGATTACCCAAATCGCCAGAGCCGGTGCGGAAAAAGGCAAAAAACATATCATTTCCACCGCGTTTGAACACCATGCGGTGCTGCATACCTTAAAGCGGCTGGAAAAGTCGGGATTTACTGTAACCCTTCTGGATGTACACAAAGACGGTATCGTCCGGGTGGACGAACTGGAGGCGGCAATCCGTCCGGATACCTGTCTGGTAACGGTCATGTATGCCAACAATGAGATCGGTACGGTTCAGCCGATCGCGGAAATTGGAGCAGTATGTCGGAAACATGGTATTCCATTCCATACCGACGCGGTACAGGCGGTGGGACATCTGCCGATTGACGTTCAGAAAGAAAAGATTGATCTATTGTCGATGTCTGCCCACAAATTCCATGGTCCCAAAGGAATTGGGGCACTGTACTGCCGCCGCGGAATCCGGCTGACCAACTTTATTGAAGGCGGCGCACAGGAACGCGGCAAGCGCGGCGGCACCGAAAATCTGCCGGCAATCTGCGGAATGGCAGCAGCACTGGAAGACGCCTGCAAAGGAATGGATGAACGGGCAAAGCGTGTTGCGGCAATGCGTGACCGGATAATTGACGGGATTGTACAGAATATTCCGCATGTACTGGTTAATGGCGACCGGGAGCATAGACTGCCGGGCAATGTCAATATCTGCTTTGAAGGGATTGAAGGGGAGTCGCTGCTGCTGCGGCTGGATCTGGAAGGGATTTGTGCATCTTCCGGTTCGGCGTGCACCTCCGGGTCACTTGACCCGAGCCATGTACTGCTGGCAATCGGACTTCCCAAAGAAGTGGCGCATGGTTCATTGCGGCTGACGCTGGATGAGGGAAATACCGAGCAGGAAGTGGATTACCTGCTGCATGTTCTGCCTGGAATCGTATCCGGGCTGCGGGATATGTCGCCGGTCTGGGAAGAAATGATGGCGGCAGAAAACAACTGAGAAAACAGGACTTTAATAAACAGAAAGGAAGTGCCCGAATATGGCAATGGGATACAGTGAAAAGGTTCGCGATCATTTTGCAAACCCTAGGAATGTTGGAAAACTGGATAACGCAGACGGAATCGGCGAAGTCGGCAACGCAGTCTGCGGCGATATCATGAAGATTTATCTGAAGATCGACGGAGATGTCATCAGCGATGTACGATTTAATACCTTTGGATGCGGAGCCGCCATCGCGACCAGCTCGATGGCAACAGAAATGATCAAGGGTAAACCCATCGATGAAGCGTTGAAATTGACCAACCGTGCAGTTGTTGAAGCACTTGACGGGCTGCCGCCGGCAAAACTGCATTGTTCGGTACTTGCCGAACAGGCGGTAAAAGCGGCGGTTGCGGACTATTATCAGAAAAAAGGTCTGCCGGTTCCGGAAGAATGCGTATCCTCCTGCGGCGGTGATTGCGCACATTGCTGCGGTTAATTTCCGAGCGGCTTTGCGGTGGCTGAAGATGCCCCCTTTGACTTTTTCATGGGTCTGTGGTACAATATGAGGTAGAGTCGGAGAGAGAGACCACAGAATATGGAAAGGAAGGAAGAAAATGCTGAAATGGCGTGAACTTGACGCAGGTGAACGTGCAGACTGGTTTAAAGCCAAACTGTGCCGGGATTTTCCTGCTGATGAAGTAAAGCCGCTGGAACTGCTGGAAGGATTGTGCGAGCAGGGAAAGTATCATTGCTATGTGTTTTATGAGCAGCCGGAAGTGCCGGTTGGCTATGCTTATCTGATGACAGCAGGTCGGTTCGTTCTGCTGGATTACCTGGCGGTTGAGCCGTCGATGCGCGGCGGTGGTTATGGTTCGCAGATTCTTCCTGTTTTGGTGGGAATGCTGCCTGAGGGCAGTACACTGCTGATCGAAGCGGAAAACCCGGCTTGTGCGGTGAATCTGGAAGACCGTAGTGTAAGGCTTGCGCGTGTACGGTTTTATAAAAGGGGCGGTATGCGGCTGACTGAGGTGCTGGAAAGGGCGTTTAGCGTAGAATTCCGGATCCTGACAGGCGGAGCGGAAGCGTCTGACCGTGAGATTGCAGATGGTTTGGCGGCTGTATATTCTGAGATGCTTCCGGAAACGGTATTCCATCAGCAGTTTTCTGTCTGGATTCCGTGAATCTGGTTTCCTGAATAGAAACGGCATATCTGCCGGTTGATTGTATCTAAAAACGCTGTGCGGCAGAGGCTGTACGGCGTTTTTGCTTCGTTTGGGTAGGATTTGATTATTTAGCCAAACGAATTCCAAAGATATTTTCGATAAATTTCACAAAACGGCTATCAATTCAAAAATGAACATGATATAATGAAAATACCAATTAACAAACTCGGAGAGGCATCACAGATTCTGATGCTTTTCTTACATCATAATCAAACGAAAGGAAGATGAACACGATGGCATTGGGTAAAATTCTTGTAACGGATGACGACAAAAACATCTGCGAACTGCTCAGACTCTATCTTGAAAAGGAAGGTTACAGCGTCATTCTGGCACATGACGGCGAGGAAGCGCTTCTGAAGTTTGAGACACTGCATCCGGATCTGATGCTGCTGGATATCATGCTGCCCGGACTGGACGGCTGGCAGGTCTGCCGTGAGGTCCGCAAAAAGAGCCAGGTTCCGATTATTATGCTGACTGCTAAGGGGGAAACGTTTGATAAGGTTCTGGGTCTGGAACTGGGCGCGGATGACTATGTGGTCAAACCGTTTGACACCAAGGAAATTGTCGCCCGCATCAAGGCGGTTCTCAGAAGAGTCGGACAAAATAATCAGGCTTCGGATATCAAGGAAGTCAGCTATGACAAGCTGGTCGTCAATATGACCCGTTATGAGCTGAAGGTTGACGGCAAGGTTATCGATACGCCGCCTAAAGAACTGGAGCTTCTGTTCCATCTGGCTTCCAACCCCAACCGGGTATATACCCGTGACCAGCTGCTGGATGAGGTCTGGGGATTTGAATATTATGGCGATTCCCGTACCATCGACGTCCATGTCAAACGTCTGAGAGAAAAGCTGGAAGGTGTTTCGGACAAGTGGTCGCTGAAGACCGTCTGGGGTGTCGGATATAAGTTTGAAGTGACAGATCTGCTGTAAGATACAAAGGCTGCCGGGAATTTTCTCCCATCAGACGGAGCAAATTGTCCGGACGCCGGCAGACGGATATTCCGGGGAAGGCTGCTGCCTTTGCGGCAGCGGTCTTCCCTTTTTGCAGTATGGGGGTCTTTTTTTGCAGAAGAGTATATTTTACAAGTATTTCCGAAGCTGTACGGCCGTCGTATTTTCTTCGATCCTGGTGCTTGGCAGTCTTTTTATGCTGTTTGCCTCCAATTACTTCAAAGAGGACAAGAGGGAAACAATGGAGCAGCAGCTGACGATTGCCAGCTCGCTGCTTTTGACCAGTTCAGAGTATGACGATGAATCCAACCGGGTCACGATCAATTCTTCCAACCTGACGGCAGGATTTCGGACGATCTCAATGATTAATGACAGCACAGTTTTTTTTACCAATGCGTCGGGTGTTATTCAGATCTGGTGTGAAAAGGGTGAGCTGACCCAGCCGGTACATACCGTTTCTTCCAAGATTATCAGTAAAATTGACGAAGAAGGCAGCTATTTTGAAGCGGGAAGGCTGGAAGGACTGTACAAGGAATCCTATTATACCTATGGAATGAATATTGATATGGGCAGTTCTACGATCGGCTATGTGTTTATTTCGGAACCCAGCCGGGAGCTGTCGGTCTTTCTGACCGAAATGATCAAGATATTTGCTCTTTCGTCGGTCGCGGTACTGCTTTTGTCGGTCGTGGTCACTTATTATTCGACTATTAAGATGGTACGTCCGCTGCGGGAAATGTCGGTTGCTGCCAAGAAATTTGGACTGGGTGATTTTACCTCCCGCATTGAAGTTACATCGGACGATGAGATCGGTCAGCTGGCAATGGCGCTTAACAATATGGCACAGTCTCTTTCTCAGCTGGAATCGATGCGCCGCAGCTTTGTCGCCAATGTATCCCACGAGCTGAAGACACCGATGACGTCGATCGGCGGTTTTATCGACGGAATTCTGGACGGGACTATTCCTGAGAGCGAGGAAAAGAAATATCTGCGTATTGTTTCGGAAGAGGTACAGCGGCTTTCCAGACTGGTGCGGAGTATGCTCAATCTGTCCAGAATTGAGGCTGGAGAGCTGAAGCTTAACCGGCAGCAGCTGAACATCGTGGACACCATTTGTCAGACGCTGTTTACTTTTGAACAGTCAATTGATCAGAAACATCTGGATATCCGTGGGCTGGATACCGGAAAAGTCATGGTGGACGCTGACGCCGACCTGATTCATCAGGTGGTATATAACCTGATTGAAAACGCGGTCAAGTTTGTCAGTGAAGATGGTTATTTGATGTTCAATTTCTATACCGAAGGCGGCATGACCTATGTCGGAATCCGCAATTCGGGTGAAGGATTGTCCAAGGAAGAAATTCCGCGCGTTTTTGACCGGTTTTATAAGACCGACCGCAGCCGAGGTATGGATAAAAACGGCGTGGGACTGGGACTGTATCTGGTCAAATCAATTGTCACACTGCATGGCGGTGACATTATCGTGCGCAGTGTGCAGGGTGAGTATACGGAATTTGTATTTTCCGTTCCTTCAGCGCGCGCCAGAGCTTCCGCAATCGTCACCGGAAGAGAAAAAGAATATACCGGTGCTGCCAACTCATCCGGACTCATTCCGGTTGATATGGCAGATATCGATGAACAGGTTTTGTCCCAGGATGAACACAAGGAACACTGACATTGACGGGATAGCGGCACAATATTCAGATGACAGTGCAGAAAAATTCATCTTTGGGTGGTAAAATAAAATCAGGTTAAAATCCATTGACTGCTTAATCAGGAGGGATGTGATTTTATGGCAGAACATGAGGAAAAAACACCTCGTTCGGAATATGAAAATACAGACCATCAGGTGGATGAAAACGGATGTACCTACCATAGCGGACGGGTAGAGGACTGGAACCGTCCATCTTCACCGAATGGCAGCAGTTCATCCGGCTTTACCGGGTCGTATGACGCACAGGGAAATTCCCGCAGCTTTGGCTGGCAGGATGGGAACCAGCCCGGCACCGGGAACCAGCAGAATCGTCCGCCTGAATATGGGATGAATGAAAATGGTGAATATCGTTACAGCTATGAGGATTATAACCGGATTTCCTACAATCCCAATGGTACCAATGCGCGCGGAAGAAATGGCATAAAGGTCTTTGCGATCATTGTTACGGTATTGCTGGTTGTGACGACAGCCGTTTTGTTGGGTGTAATCGTTTCTTCCGGTAAATCTTCATTTGAATCCCAGCTTTCGGTCACGACCGAAACCCCTTCGGAGGTTTCGGAAAGCTCTTCGATGCAGCGTCCCGATCAGGATGAGATCGAGGTTCCCGAGCTGAATATCACCTCCCATGCGGAAGAAGATACCTATATCAGCAGCGACGGCAAATTGTCAACGACCCAGATCCATGAAAAGGTTCGTCCGTCGGTAGTAGGCATTTTGAATTATTCTGCGGAAAATTCGCTGACGGCGGATTCTTCCGGCAGCGGCATTATTGTTTCCAGCGACGGATATATCCTGACCAACGCGCATGTGATCAGCGGCGCTGCCAATCTGGTGGTTGTGCTGGATAATAATGAGGAATATGCTGCTCAGCTGATTGGAAGCGATATCTCAACCGACCTTGCGGTAATCAAGATTGACGCAGAAAATCTGACTGCTGCGGAACTCGGGGATTCTGACCAGCTGAAAGTCGGTGAGGCAGTTGTCGCAATTGGAAATCCGGCAGGATTGAACCTTGCCGGGTCTACCACGAGAGGAATTGTTTCAGGTCTGGACCGGACCATTTCTGTGAAGCTTGAAACGGGTGAATCGATCAGCATGGAGGTTATCCAGACGGATGCCGCCATCAATCCCGGCAACTCGGGCGGACCGCTGATCAATGAATACGGTCAGGTTATTGGCATCAATTCCAGCCGGCTGTCTTCTTCGTCCTATGACGGCATTGGATTTGCCATTCCGGTCAATGATGCGCTTCCAATTGTGGAAGACCTGATTCAGTATGGTTATGTGACCGGACGGGTCAAATTAGGGATCACCTATTATCCCATCAGTGAAGTGGTCGGTGCAATGTCCGGGTATACACCGGGACTGCTGGTGTACAGCGTCGATGTGACGATGGACGTTTATGCAAAAGGTCTGCGTGCCGGCGATATCATTACCGAAATGGATGGCAAACCGGTCACCTCAAAGGAAGCGATCAAGGCGGTCCTGGACGGTAAAAAGCCGGGCGATACCCTGCAAATCACCTTTGTACGCGGTTCTTCCGGGAATCAGGCAAGTTATTCGGTTGACGTCACACTGGGAGAGGATACCGGCAACAGTGATACCAGCAGCTATTCTTCTGAACCCGGAACAGCAGAAGGCGTTCCGACTACAGCGAATGGCAGCCAGTCTTTTACCTGATGGATAGTTGAAAATGGCAGGTACATCATGCACCTGCCATTTAGAGTGTCGAAAAAGTATTTTGAGAATTTTGAAGATCGCTAAAATTCATCCAAAGTTTACCACAAGGCGGAAAGCAGGTCCAGGGGCGGACGGTTCGCGTTGCAAACAGGCTTTCCTTGGAAGCCTGCCCTGGGCGCGCGTAAGCGCGCAACTCCATAAAAAACGTAGCCATTGCCCATGCGAAGCATGGCAATGGCGGAAAAAGAGAACGAGCGATTGACTTTATCGACAGCCTGAAAGGTCCATCTCTGTATTTTACGGGGAGTGGACCTTTGTGATTTTTACTGGTTCTTTGTCAGTAGTTGGAGCAGAGTTCAAAAATATGCTGTAACCTTTTTATTTGCCTTTCCCACCGCTATGGGTGGGAAAGGCTACGTTGTTTTAGGAGATGCGCGCTTACGCGCGCCCAGGACTGCGTCCTGGATCTGCTTACCTCAACTTTTATTATCAAGCCATTTTTATACGCTTGAAAATTTTAAAAAAAAACGCGTGACGTTTTTGAATTTTTCCGTCCTTATATATAGAATGGTTTTTTGATTTCATGAAAGATGAATTGTTAAAGAAGTCATATTGCTGTATAATAGAATATCAGATTGGGCTTGCCCTTTTCCGACAGAATACCCGATATGATTTTATTGACAATGAAAATACAATAGCTTGGGAGTGTTGTTCATGACAATAGGTCAACGAATCGGAGAACTCAGAAAAGGACAGAAAATCAGACAGAAACGAATTGCTGAACTCCTCGATGTATCGGTGTCTACCGTATCTAACTATGAACAGGATGTCCACCTGCCGGATTATCAGCGGCTGATTATTCTTTCCAATGCGTTTCAGGTTTCGATTGATTATCTGCTGGGGGTTACAGAGGTTCACGCCCGCCCGGAGGTTTTACAGGAAGAATACGTCGACCATGTGACAAACGGACAGGTACTGGATATGCTGAGAAAATTGGACCCTGCCAGCAGGGAAGCACTGATGAGTTATCTTCGCTTTCTTGTCGCTCAATCTGATCAGACAAGTTGTGAAAGAAGTGAATGAAATGATTTCCCATACAGCCTTTCTGCTTCTTGCCGCTGCTGCGGTTGAGCAGATTCCGCTGACAACAGAAGAAAGTATCTTTCTTCATCAGTTATATTTGGATTTTGAAACGGCCATACTCAAAAGATTGGAAAGACGGATTCAAGATCGTATGGATGCCGAAGACCAGGCGCAGGAATGTATGCTCCGCTTGGCAAGGAATATCCGGACGCTGATGTCCCTTAATCTTCACCAGCGCGCACGGTATATTACCCATACCATAAACAGCGTCATTTCAGATTATTGGGTCAGCCAAAAGTCCAGGGAAAAACACTTTCTCAAATATGCGGAACTGGAAAAAGTATCGGATGACCGCAGAGAAAACGATCCTGAATTATCCATGCTGATGAAGGATGACGTAGCGGCTTTTGCCGCTGCGTTTGAAAAGCTGTCGGAAAAGGAAAAGGCTTTATTGGAATATCGTTTTATGGATGGGCTTTCCGGTGAAGACATCGGTCGTAAGTTGGGAATAAAGCCATCTGCTGTCCGGCAGGCGGTGTTGCGTGCCAAACAGCATGTGCTGGAGTATATGCAGCGGGAGGATAGTAAAAAACATGGATAAGGCATTGGAATTTGCGTTGGAAGAAGACAGCGATCTCTATTTTTATACAATGATGCACAGGATGCGCCGAACGGAAGCGGAAATGTTTGAAGCGGAGGCTGCTGCCGTGCCAACTTCCGATCAGATTCAGAAATCCTATGCGCGTTTTCTGGAAAAACTGAGTATTTGGACACGCCGGGAGAAACGGAAAAAATGGATTTCCGAAACGGGAAACTTTATGCAGCGGGTAGCAGTTTTTCTGTTGATTTTTTTCATAGCCGCCGGTTGTACAGCAATTCAGGTGGATGCGATCCGGGAGCAGCTCGGCAGATGGCTGCTTAATTACAGCAGCCAGAGCGTGGATATTTCAAATGATATCGATTCAAGTGACGATCGCGCAGAGTATGAGATTGCTTCGCTGTCGTTTGCATTTGGCTGGCTGCCGGATGGGTGTTATCTGATACAGAAGCAGGGTTCAGATGATGAGAACATGGGTATGTCGTGTACTTTTAAGGTTTGCCGTCAGGATGAAACAGTCGGTGAAATTGAAATCATGCCGAGTTCATATAATGTCTCTCTTGACAGTGAAGAGGCGACAATAGAATATCCGGAACTGAATGGATACCAGCAGGCGATTTATCTTGAAAAGAACTATTCTCTCCCTTCAGATCAGCCGGTATACTACCGGGTACTGCTTGCCCAGAATGATGAGTGTATGGTGTATATCAGCAATTATGCTGCTGAAAACGGGCTTTCCAGACAGGAGATCCAACAGATCGCAGAGAGTATAAAATTCATGATTTTCTGATTTTTTCGGCAAAAAACGACCAGTTTTTCACCTTACATCGTTTACAATAAGGGAAAGGAGCGATGTAATATGAAAAAAATCATCAGTACATTATGCGCACTCATGCTGGCTGGAAGTACGCTTTCCCTTACGGCAGCCGCTGAGGATTTCTCACCTGAAAGCCTGTCTGAACCGAATTTTGAACAGATGGCGCCGCTTTCCGATTCCGAAATTACGCCTTATTATCTGGCAATCCACAGCATTTTCGTGAATATCAGCAACAGCGGCAGAACTGTCTATGCTTCTGCAGACTGTAACTTCCTTTCGCGATATACCGCAAAAATGACGGTCAATCTCCAGAAGTCGTCCAATGGCTCTTCCTGGCTGAAAACGCTTGGGTTTGGCACCGCCAGCAGTTCTGACGGCGAAGTCAGCCTGAATGACAGTGCAACGGTATCTTCCGGATATTATTACCGTGTTCAGGCAACTATAACGGTGTATGACGGGAATACAGTTATTGAATCTGTAACAAAATACAGCAGTTCGGTTTATATTGGATAACAGAAATCGGTGATCCGGGAAAAGTCGCGTAGAAATTTTTATCTGCGCGGCTTTTTATTTTTTGCCGGCAAAATGGGAATCGATATTTCTTAGATTTTGCGTATTTTGGCTTAGATTTTGCACATCCTATTGCTATTTTTTAACCGGCGTGATATCCTTGTGATGTAAGGAAAATCAGTGCAGGACACGGACTGATTATTTTGGGTATGAGGAATTTTGCGGCGAATATTTAGATATTTTTCTAAATATACTGCTGAATATGATGAGAGGATGAGGAAATATGCTTACAATCAGCCATTTTTCAAAAACCTATTCCGGTGGGAAACGGGCGGTCGATGATCTGTCTCTTACCGTGCAAAAGGGTGAAATGATGGGATTTATTGGTCACAACGGCGCTGGTAAAACAACGACTCTGCGCTGTGCGGCAGGGATTCTGGATTTTACAGAGGGAGAGATCACCATTGACGGACACAGTATCCGTACCTCACCGGTAGCAGCCAAATCGGTCACCGCTTTTCTGCCGGATAACCCGGATCTGTATGATTTTCTCAAGGGTATCGATTATCTTTCTTTTATTGCGGATATCTATGGGATTGACCGGGTCACCCGAAAAGAACGTATCGGACGGTATGGCGACGCATTTGGACTGACGACTGCTCTTGGCAGCGCAATCGGCGGCTACTCACATGGTATGAAGCAGAAGCTTGCGCTGATCAGTGCTTTTATGCGTGCACCAAAACTGCTCATTCTGGATGAACCGTTTGTCGGTCTTGATCCGGAAGCGGCGTATGCTGTAAAAGGATTTTTAAGGGAATTGTGTGATCAGGGCGGTGCAGTCTTGTTTTCAACGCATGTCCTGGAAGTGGCGGAAAAGCTGTGCGACCGGATTGCGATTATCCGGCAGGGCAGGTTGGTAGAATGCGGAGATACCGAGTCGGTTGTCGGCAATTCCAACCTGGAAAGTGTATTCCTCGAGCTGGAACGCGGCGCTGCCGGCAAGTCAGAGGAGGAAAAAGACAATGCGTAAACTGTGGGTGCTGATTGGCATCAATCTCAAGGCGCTGCTCAGCGCACTGAAGATGGGCAGCGGAAAAAAGGCTAAAGCGACCGGTATGGGTGCGATGATACTGCTGGGTGTACTGGCAGTGTATATTGCCGGTGTCTACAGCTTTACTTTTGCGATGCAGCTGGGAAGCATCGGAATGCTGGACTACCTGATTCCGATGATGGCGATACTGGGGTGTCTTTTGTCGGTTGTGATGACGGTACAGGCTGCGAGCGGATTTATCTTTTCCGGACGGGATACCGATCTGCTGCTGTCTCTGCCGGTCAGCGCTTTTTCGGTCATGCTGGCAAGGATTACCGCACTGTACATTGAAAACCTTGCCTTTATCGGACTGTTCATGCTGACGTCCGGTGTAGCCGGTGCGGTGAATGGTCTGGGCGGTTTGGGATATTATCTCTCGCTGTTTGTCGGAACACTGCTGCTGACCTTTTTGGCAACGATGGTTACGATGGTTTTGTCGTTTGTTGCGGCATTTGTCACGTCCAGGTTCCCGAACCATTCGGTTTTCAGCACCGTCATTTATTTTGCATTCCTTTTGCTGGTGATGGCAGGTTCTTTCCAGATCAGCAACGTCGGCGGTCTGCTGCTGACCAATAAGGAAAAGTTTGATCGGATTCTGGATGGTGTATTATTGCCGTTTGGACTGCTGAAAAAGGGTTTGGACGGGAATATACCGGCACTGGGACTGCTGATAATTGTAAGCGTTGTACCCTTTTTGTTGTTGGTATGGCTTTTTTCCAGCCGGTACAAACAGGTACTTTCGGCACTTGCTTCCCGTATCGTCCGCAATGATTACCGTTTGGGCGCACTGGCAGCCCGCGGACAGTTTTCTGCCCTGTTTTCGCGTGAGGTCAAAAGATACTTTGGATGCAGTATCTATCTGTTCAACACCGGATTTGGTGCGGTGCTGCTTTTAGCGGGTGCGATCTATGGCGCGGTCATGCATGGTAAGGTAGAACCTTATCTCCAGCTGATGGGCGGGATGAAAATGGTGGTGCCGATCGCTGCCATTGCATTGGGATTTATCGTTGCGACAATCAATACGACCTGTGTTTCCATTTCTTTGGAAGGCAAAACCTTCTGGATTATCAAGGAGGCACCCGTTCAGCCAAGAGCCTTTTTTGGTGCAAAAGTGCTGCTGAATCTGCTGGTTGCGTGGCCTGCAACCATTGTTTCCTGCCTGATTTTGGGAATCGCTTATGGAACTGCACCCTGGACAGTCATTTCCCTGACTGCGGCACTGTTGTCACTGGCGCTTCTGATTGCACTCGGCGGACTTTGCATCAACCTGTTTTTCCCGAGAATGGACGCGCCAAATGATACGATCGTCGTAAAACAGTCGGCATCGGCATTTATCGGCGTTTTCGGTGGATGGGTTCCGCTTGGGGTTGCCTGCTTAGGATATCTGCCTGCCGGTAAGGTAATGGACTTTGAAATATACTGCCTGATCTGTACCGCTGTAATGGTGCTTGCCTCTGCCGGAATATGGCACTGGCTGAAAAAAAGCGGTGTGCGGCGGTTATCGTCGATTTAATTAATATTACGCGAAAATATCGTATATTTTGTAGATTCTCATATTCGCTATCGACTTTTCATACAAGATATGGTATAATTTATAAGGGAGAAATGTGAAGGCATTGATGGATGGAACACATAGTTTTTTCCATACTTTCACCTTCCGTTTATTCCCAGTTCATCTGAGCATGGTATCCTTATGACAGATGAAAAAAGCGATTTGATGAGAAAGGAGCACATATCATGAAACGCAGACTTGCAGCCGCTATTTTGACTGCCACTGTTACCGCTGGTGCGGTAACGCTGCCCGCGGCTGCCGAATGGGACAGAGGAGAGCAGGATACAGCCTGCGTTCAGACTGTTGGTACGCCCCAGGGGACTGGATGGCAGCAGATTGGCGGCAGATGGTATCTGATTACAAAAGAAGGAAGCTTTTACCAGGGTTGGCATCGTGAAAAAGGTCAGTGGTACTTTTTGAACAACTGCGGCGCAATGGTTACCGGCTGGGCAGAGATCGACGGGCGTGTATACTGCTTTGGTGCGGACGGTGTAATGATGACCGGGACGGCCTGTGATGGCGACCGGTGCTATGAGCTAGGTATTGACGGCTCGGTGCAGGGTGAGGAAATGCCCGCGGTCGAGGAAATCTATGTAACAATTGCCGGCATTGTACGCGCAGTTGCCTGATCAGTTTTGTAAACTTAAAAAGGAGAGGTCGGTGCCTCTCCTTTTTTTACATGCGCTTTTTTACTGTTTACGGCTGCGGGCAATGGAAAACAGCTTTTGCGGCAGCTCAAACACAAAAATAATGCCAAGGACAATGGCAATAGCATCCTGCAAAGCAGCGGTGCCTCTTATAAGGGCACCCTCCATATTTTCCATAACCAGTTCATAAATTGTCCAGTAGATACCGACGCCCGGCACCAGCGGAAACAGCCCGGCTACCATAAAAATCGTCACCGGGCAGCGTTTTCTGACCGCGATCAGACGGGACAGGATAATTACCAGGACAGTTGCCAGAAAAGCAGCAGCCATTCTGTTCCCCATCGGCAGGATCAGCCGGTATACCAGCCATCCTGCGGCACCAATTGCCCCACACCAGGGGAAATACTGTTTCGGCACGCTGAACAGCAGCGCAAAAGCGACGGTTCCAATAAAAGCCATGATGCATTCTTTCAGTAAGATCAATTTTGCACCGCCTTTCTTATATCATGCCGCCGGTCAATGCGTGGATGATCGAGATCATCACGCCGACGCCCAGCGCTACCGAAAATATGACCAGCAGTGCATCCAGCATTCGTACCGAGCCGGAAATATAATCACCGTTGCCAAGGTCACGGATACCGATCGTGAAGGCAAGCCCGGGAACCAGCGGGATAATGGAACCGCCGATAATGGTATCAAGATTCTGTCCCAGTCCGAGTTTCCATAAAAGCACCGCGCATCCGGCTACAAAACTGCCTGACAGGATATTCAGCACGATTTTGGACATGGGTCGGTTGAGCGGAAAGAGCAGCAGCAGATAGAGCAGACCACCGACAATAAACGCTGTCAGTGCATCTCTTGTCGCGCCGCCAAACAGCACACAGAAGGAACCGCTTCCGATTGCGGAGCAGAGAATTTTCTGCCATTTTTTCTTTTCCGGCATCAGGCGGATCTGCTCGAGGATGGAGCGCGCCTCATATACCGTATGCTTTCCTTCGGAAATTTCTCTCGACAGCTGGTTGACTGCCGCGACCCGGTCCAGATGGGAAGAGGCGATCGGGATATGCTGAACCCTTGCGTAAGCGCCTTCCCGTTCGGAGCCGGCAGTCAGAAAAATGCCATTGCTTAAAACAAACGCGTTTTCTGAATAGATCCCGTATGCGTGCAGGATACGATGGATGGTATCTTCTACCCGGAACAGTTCCGCTCCGCTTTCCAATAATACATGTCCGGCATACAGAGCAAGATCGCAGACATCCTGGTCACGCGCACCATGTCCGCGGAATACCGGTTTTTCAGGCAGGGAAGGAGCGGGATTTTGCTTTTTCTGCCTGCTGAATTTTTTTTGCAGAAAGGTCATGGTCACATCTGCTCCTCCCGAACCTGCCAGGTCTTTTCGGCATGGTCAATTTCTACTGTTATTCGGGTTTTGTCGTCCGAAAAGACGGTCTGCTGCCGGGAACCCTGTGCATCCAGCAGATGGTGGGAGAGCATCTCCATCTTTGCCACTTTTCGCTGTAAATCTGATACAATCTTCCATCTGCTTACCTGTTGGGCAGCTCCTTTTTGAGGTGCTGCAAACGCACCGTCAATGCCAGGATATGCGGGATCTCTGCGGATATACGCCGCACCGCCATTGAGCAGCGCATATAGCATATAATCTTCTCCGTCATCGTAGTCTTCCATCGGCCATGGAATGATTAGACAGTCATGGTAGACCAGATTGTACAGCGGTACCGGAATGCCTTTCCGAGGTGAACCAGGTTTCCGCATCATAAAGTCATAGGGCGCATAATGGCAGAATAGCAGCTGCGGAATAGCCCAGTCGGATACTTCCTCCGAGGATGGCAGAATTCCGTTTGCATTCAGCCATGCAAAACAGGACAGCCGGTATCCAAGACATTCCGCACGGGTCATCGGATGGGCAGGATTTGCACATTCATCCGGCTCGTTGCAGGTGAATACATCCAGATAACTTCCATCCGGGCGTATTCCTTCTTTGAACAGCCTGTCAAAATTTCTCCGGACAAAATATGGTGCCTGTGATGCACAAAGATAGTCCTGCGGACCACCGGCCCACAGTGCCATCGAAAAGATATTGCCATCTGCCGACTGAACCGAAAGAGCCGGGTCATAGGACTGCGCAGAATGGTAAAAATCGCGGTATTGGTCGTGCAGCCCATAAAGGTACCCGCAGTCATGTATTGTCTGCTGTAATGCTCTCAGTCCGTCCCATCCGCCAGCTTCGATACATGCCGGAAAATAGTCAGGGTGGCAGTTGTCGTATCCGGGTTCTGCCCACCCATCCAGATGCAGGTAGAGCTTGTCTACACCCAGCTGATGGTACTGCCTGATCTCCTCTGCCCGTACCGAAAAAGGTGTAAGGTGGTTATTTTTTTCAGGAGCGGCAGGGTCAAAAAAGTCGCTTTTTGGGTCAACATGGGTTTTGATGCCGGTATGAACAAATCCTGCACCAATTAGTTCATCTACTTTCGGATTGGCTGCGGCTTTTTCGGCAAGTGTCCGCAAAAGCCCGGACCCGCGGGCATACTCCCGGTAAATTTTTGCCAGCTGGTTATAATCGCAGTTTTCCCGGAAAGAGTATCGGACCCGCCGTACACCGCTCATTTTTCCAAGGGATGGCAGCCAGTAGAAGCCAAGACGGGTACCGCCGCCAGCCGGATGCTGGCAGGTATATCCGGCGTCCGCAGGCGTCTGGCAGATTGCGATATATCCGGCAGACCCTTTGACCTGTCCAAACCACGGCATATAGGCGGCGGCGCTTTCCAGCTGCCCGTTAAACGGCAGGCGGTCAAACTCTTCCGGCCAGCCATTGGGGATCATCAGTCCCTGCTGATAGGTGATCAGCGAGTACCACCGGCAGTCCACTTTGTCAAATATCGCGCTTCCCGGCCAGAAAACCTGTTTGATCTCCGTCCTCATTTCTGGGAGCGGAATCCATTCGGCATACAGATGTTCTCCGGTCTTTTCTATCCACAGGCGGGTTTCAAAAGAAAGATGGCTGTCTGATCTGTAGCGGATGCAGATTCCGCAGCCAATACCATTTTCCATCCGCTGGATGTCGATATCCTGTATTTCTGAAAATGGGATTGCCCCATTCTGTGTCAGGATACTGCCTCCGGTAAAAGACCATTCGGTTCCGGCTGATATAAGGGTAAAACTTCCGTCAGGGAAAGCGGTGAGAACCTGTTTGCCCAGGCAAACCTGTATATTTTTTTCAATCATCTGACCAGGTTCCTTTCTGATTCACATCATGGTTTATGCGCCTTTATTATAACACAAAAAGCAATTGCGGAAAACAGCCAGAAATGCTATAATCAAAATAATCTGTAATGATATCGGACAGAAAGGTGTGTCGCAGTATGGCGGAAATAATTTTATCGCTGATTGATTTTGAAGAAAAAGATCTTGAACAGCTCCGGTTGGTTGCAGGAGAGCGCAAACTGATCACCAAAGCGGAACTGGATGGTCATATTCCGGATGAAATCTGGCAGCAGGCAGCGGTTATTCTCGGAAATCCAACGCCGCAGCAGCTGAAAATGTGCGATCATCTGAAACTTTTGCAGCTGCAAAGCGCGGGTGCGGATAACTATTGCCTGCCTGGTGTCCTGCCGGAGGGTGTCGTACTGTGCAATGCAACCGGGAGCTATGGGCTGGCAATTGCCGAGCATATGGTTGGGGTGACGATGATGATGGCTAAAAAGCTGCATCTTTACCGTGATCAGCAGTTTGCCGGTGTCTGGCGCGATCTTGGACCGGTCATGCCGATCACCGGCAGCCGGGTATTGGTGATCGGGCTTGGCGATATCGGAACCGAATACGCGATCCGGATGTATATGCTTGGCGCCAATATTACCGGCGTCACCCGTACCGTCAGGGAGGGTCCTCCCTTTGTCGATAAAATGGCGGTTACCGAACAGCTGGATGGACTGCTTCCCGAGGCGGATATCGTCGCGCTGGCACTTCCCGGCGGACGCGCGACCAATGGCATTATGAATGCCCGCCGTATCGGGCTGATGAAACCGGGCGCTTTGCTGCTGAATGTCGGCAGAGGCAGTGCGATCGACACCGATGCGCTCTGTAAGGCACTGGAAGAAGGAAAGCTCGGCGGAGCGGCGCTGGATGTTACCGACCCGGAACCGCTTCCCGTGGGACATCCGCTGTGGCACCAGCCGCGGGCATTCATTACGCCGCATATTTCCGGTGGATTGCATCTGCGGGATATATATGACAAACTGGTTGTACGCTGTATCCGCAACGTCGCGGCGTTTGCACAGGGGCGGTCTTATGAATCGCAGGTTGACCGGTCGACAGGGTATGCGGTGACAAAAGCATAAACTGCTAGGGCATGATTTTTCAGCTAAACGGGAAAAGACCTTTTCGGCTCCGGAATTGGAGGTTCGAAAAGGTCTTTTGTGTTTTTGATACCGAGAATATGGATTTAAGAACAGAGTTAATGCTTTGGCGTCTGCCGGCTGTTCATTGAAATCTGCCGTCTTGGGGATTTCTGCCGTTTTTCAAAAATCAGATCTCCGATTCCCATTCCGATGACCGTTACGGCACAGGTCATCAAAAACGATTCTCCGTCCAGCGCCTGAAAGACAATCCAGTGAGAGAACTGTCCCATCAGCGCTGTATATACAGAGTAGGCACCGGCTTTCAATATTCCGATCTGGCAATGTCCCAACGGAATGGCGCTTAATAATCCCGCGATCGGAAACAGAATAAACAGCCAGATTAAAACAAAACTCTGTTGCTGCTGTTGTGGCAGATTGATGCTGCGTATCGCCGATAAAATGGAAAACAGCGTAAATCCGCCGACTGCAATAATGGCTTTCCTTTGCATTTTTTCGTTACCTCAGGATTTGTTCACGATTGACTGTACAAAAGATTCTGCGTCTGCCTGGGTCATACCGGCACCAGATGTAGACCAGGAATAGCTGAATTGATCATCCGTCCAGGTCAGCAGGGTGTAGGCATCCTCTGCGTCCCCTTTCATTGTCAGCGTAAACCGGTTGGTTTCCTGTACAACGCTGCAGGCATACTGGTTATAGTCGCCACTGATATCAGCGCTCCATTCGGAGGTCCTGGCCATGCGGTAGCACTGCCCATCTTCCCAGGAAGCCTGGAAAAGGCTCCCATTGATCAGCGACAGGTCTGCACCTGCCAGGTCAGGCGAAACAATGCTCCATCCCAGCAAAGTCTCCGCTTCCTCTGCCGAAGAACAGGAAACAATCGGATTTGCAATTGAAGTCCCGTTCCCGGAGATCTGCGCAGTCATATGGCTGTCGGTTGAATCTGCCGCATTTGGCTCGTCAGATGCAGGAGCCGTTACACTGGCGGTTTCCTGTGGAGCGACCGTGCTGTAGGCAGTCTGGGAAGAATCGCCGGCTTCATTGCTGCCGGTTCCATTACCAGCCTGGGAAGAACCCGATTTGCCGCTGTCTGTTTCATTGCGGGAGCTTTCCTGTGCAGGTTCCGATACGGCTGAAGAGGGCGCCTCTTTTGGCGTGACAGCCTGTTGTTCCGGAGTCTCTTCGGAATCGGTCTGCTGGGTCGATGGAACCACAGCCGCTTGCTCCGGTACAGCTTGTTCGGGTTCAGCCTGGTCGGCTGCGGCAGAAGAACCGCTGTCTGTAGTAACGGTTTCATGATCCGCGCCCGCCTCGGCAGAGCCGGAACCCGTACTGCCTGCAAGAGAATATGCAGCGGTGGACGAAACCGATTCGTTACTGATGCTCAAATTTTGGGACTGGGTAACCAGCCAGCTGCGTGCAGCCAGTACAATCGTCAGACAGGCGGCAGCACAAGCGGTGGTACGGACAACCTTTATCCAGCGTGGTTGGACCTTTTGATCCTGTAAACGCAAAATTCTTTCTCTCAACTCAGGCGATACCGTGATCGGTTCCATCGCCTGCTTGTACGCCGACGAAAAACGCCGGATCTCAGATTCAGTACAATCGCTCTTCCCTTTATGGTTAGAGTAATTATTCAAAATTCCAACCTTCCTTCAAAGAGTCTTTTAGCATAGCCCGTGCCCGGTGAAGCAGGGAACGGACGGTGGATTCTTTTTTTCTCAGGATTGCGGCGATCTGGGAGATGCTGTAATCTTCATAGTAAAACAGGTGAATGACTTCCTGATATTTCTGTGGAAGCTGCATAACAGCAGTCATCACGCCGGATTCGTCTTCCAGCACAGAATCCCACTGCTCAACAAATGCTGTTTCAGAGAACGCCTCGTCCAGTTCTTTGTGACGCCGCCAGGGAGAACGCAGACGGTTACGGCAGATGTTGATGGTGACACGGATCAGCCATGCTTTTTCATGTTCACCGCTTTCAAACCTGGGATGATGTTCAATCAATTTTACAAAGACGTCCTGTAGGACATCTTCGGCATCTTCACGGTTTTTCAGGCAGGAGAACGCCAGGCGCAGGATCATATCGCCGTATTGATCCAGTGTTGCTTCCAGTGTTTCATTCGCGCACAATGAAACCCCGTTCATGATCCCTCTCCTTTCATAATATAACACACACGGGATACGGGAAAAGTTGCAAAAATCGGAAAAAACTTTTTATCATCCGACACACCCGGTATCGGATGGTAGAGTGTCGAAAAAGTATTTTGGAGAATTTTGAAAATCGCTAAAACTCATCCAAAGTTTACCATAGGACGGAAAGCAG
>CALWWT010000030.1 GCA_944385325.1 uncultured Clostridia bacterium
ATGTATGTGATAAAATGATGTGAACCCCTCAAAAAAAATAGAAGACGCTCTCAAAGTATGGTAAGATAGAATCACCACAAACGATCAAGCCATAGAAAGAGAGCGACTTCACATGAATAGAATAACACAAGAAGCACATAAAAGGCAAGCAGTTGTTAAGCTGGCAATTAAAAAAGGGAAAAAATTTGCAAGTGAGAAGTACGGTGTAAGTCTGTCCAGTGTTAAACGCTGGAGCAAGCGATATGATGGAACATGGCAAAGTCTGGCAGAACGTTCACATCGCCCTCACAGCCATCCAAAGCAGCACACTGCGGAGGAAGAAGCCTTAATCCGAGAAGTATTTACTCAATATTTTTATCGATATGGCTGGGAAGAAGTATATCGTCGCATAAGGGAACAGGGATATAAAAGGAGTTTTAGTGGGATGGTATATGCTGCTAAGCGAATGAACCTTTTGTGGGAAGCAGCGAATAAGAAAAAAGCCCGCAATAATGATCGGCGTTACCCTGAACTGAGCTATCCTGGAGAGAAGGTGCAGGTAGATGTAAAAGAAGTACCGTACAACTGTCTGAGGGGTGAACTGAGAAGAAATGAAAGGCATTTGTACCAGTGGACAGCGATTGATGAGTGCACGCGGTATAGATTTATCTATATTTTTGAGGAGCATACACCAGAGAATAGTGTTCGATTTGTGAAAATGTTAGAACAGGCATTTCCATTCAAAATTCAGACAATACAGACCGACAACGGCACAGAGTTTACGTATAAATACATCAGCGAAACAGAAGAATGCCCATTTGATAAAGAACTGCGTATAATGGGGATTCAGCATAAGCTGATTCCACCCCGAACTCCCTGGCATAACGGAAAAGTAGAACGAAGCCATCGTAATGATCAACGGTATTTTTATGATTGGGAGCATTTCCGCACAATAGAACAAGCCAATGCTAAGCTGGAAGAATACCTGACATGGAGCAATTCGAAGCCAATGAGGACATTGGGACATAAATCACCAATAGAGTTACTGGAAGAAAAGTTATACGGTATAGTGACATATACCCTCTAACTTCCCAAATAGCCTACTGATTCTACTTACAACTATCTTTGTAGCCTTTAGGGTTCATATCTATTTACAACGCAGATTACAGTGGAAATTTTTTTGAATTATTTCTTGCTTTTTCCAGGCAAATCTGTTATAATAAAAAAGCTGTGAAACGTGTCCGTAGCTCAGTTGGATAGAGCGTTGGACTCCGACTCCAAAGGTCGCAGGTTCGACTCCTGTCGGGCACACCAGTTTGTAGGCTCTGATGTGGTTACACATCAGAGCCTTATTTTATATTTCCAATACTTCAGGAGGTTATTTGTCATGAGCTATATCCCGACCCCGGAACAGGCTTTTGAACTGGTTTCACGGTATAACCAGCAGCCTTTCCACCTTCAGCACGCACAGATCGTCGGTAAAGTCCTCGGCACAATCGCCGCAGAAGCTGACCCCGGCAAAGAGGATTACTGGACGGCGGTCGGTATCCTGCATGATATCGATTTTGAACAGTGGCCAGACCAGCATTGTGTGAAGGCTGATTCGCTGCTGCGGGAGCTGGATATCGACGAAGGTGTTATCCACGCCGTTGTCAGCCATGGGTATGGACTGTGTGCCGATGTTGAACCGGTGCTGCTGATGGAAAAATACCTGTTTGCCGTCGATGAACTGACCGGTCTGATCGGCGCCGCTGCCCTGATGCGTCCGACCGGATTGGATGGGATGGAAGTCAAATCGGTGATGAAAAAGTTTAAGGACAAAAAATTCGCTGCCGGCTGTTCCCGTGAGGTCATCTCGCGCGGCGCGGAAATGCTCGGGCTGACGGTTCAGGAACTGATCGCAAAAACACTGCCTGCAATGGCGCAATAACAATCGTAACCGCAATAACCCAGCCGGGAATTGACTCCGGCTGGGTCAGGCTGTCCATAAAGTCAATCGCTCGTCCGCTTTTTCAGCCATTGCCATGCTTCTCATGGGCAATGGCTATGTTTTTTTATTGGGCTGCGCGCCAAGGCGCGCAGGGCACGATTCGCTGCGCGAACCATCCGCCCTGCACCTGCTATTCTCTAAAAAAGGGTTTGTCCAATCTTAAGCAGTCGGTTCGCCAATCTCAAAAATGTTTTTCGACAAGCTCACCTGTGGAACAAAACTGTTCCACAGGAAAAGAGATTGCTCCAATTTTACAGCATGGAAGCGCGCAGCTGCTCGCCATCTTTTGCAGAAAGATAAGCCGGTGCGACATCAAATACAGTCTTGCAGCCAGTCTGTCCTTCCTTAGCCATCCGATATACGGCACGCGCATAGGCAACCAATACCGAAGAGGTAAATTCAGGGTTGGAATCGAGGGTCAGACGGTATTCGATGGTGTGGTTATGTTCATTTTCAGCGCCGGTCTTTCCCGTATGAATGACAAATCCGCCATGCGGGATACCGCTGTGATCACGTTCCATCTCTTCTTTGGAAATGAAATGCACAGTCGTATCATAATCGGCAAAATAGTTAGGCATCGTTACAATCGCCTGCTCAATTGCCGCCTTGTCGGCACCCTCCTCAGCTACGACAAAGCATTCACGGGTATGTTTTTCCCGTGTGGTCAGCTGCGGGCAGCTGCCGCTTCTGACCTCATCCAGCGCTTTCTGCACCGGGATGGTATACTGTCTTGCGTCGACAACACCGGGAATCCGGCGGATCGCATCAGAATGCCCCTGGCTGACACCCTTGCCCCAGAAAGTATAGCTGGAACCCTGCGGGAGGATGCAGTCGGCGTACAGGCGGCTGACCGAGAACATACCGGGGTCCCAGCCCACCGAGATCAGTCCCAGTTTACCACTCTTTTTGGCAGCAGCATCCACTGCGGCAAAGTGCTGTGGAATATGCGCATGGGTGTCAAAGCTGTCAATTACATTAAAATACTGTGCGTAATAAGGAGTCTGTTCCGGCAGATCGGTTGCACTGCCGCCGCACAGAATCATAACATCAATTTCATCCGCCATTGAAACTGCCTTGGAAGCCTCCAAAACCTGTGCCCCCTCGGTCAGCAGATGGACGCTGTCAGGATTGCGGCGGGTAAAAACAGCCTTCAGTTCCATATCCGGATTATGACGCAGCGCCAGTTCAACGCCGCGTCCAAGGTTACCATATCCCATGATACCTACACGAATTGTCATACAAATTACTCCCTTTCTTTTTTCTCTGTAACCGGACAAAATGACTATTCCAGCCAGCTGCTGATGCGGCTGGTACAACAAGCCACGACCAAGTCCGACTTTTATCAATATACCACATTTTTCGCCTTAAGTATAGACAAAAATGAAAAAAAGAGGGATTTTTGGCAAAAATCTTGACAGATATATATCGCAGTGCTATATTATATATAGAGGTGCGATATATAGCACCATGATATACAGGAGGTATTGTCATGGAACGTTTTATAAAGATTTATCAGCAAGGGTTGATTGATGTCGTAGAAATCTGGGTTGATACTCAAACAGGTGTCAATTATGTATTTCGCAGAAACGGAAATGCCGCAGGTTTTACGCCACTGCTTGACCAGGATGGCAAGCCGATCGTTACACCTTAATGAATTAAACTGTATCAAAACACACAGGAGGAGAGCCGGTTGGATGCGCATATTAAAAAAGTTTATGTTCCAATGACTGAGACGGGATTTTACATCCTGCTCTGCCTGCGGACGCCAAATCATGGATATGGGATTGTCCAGCGAGTAGAAGCAATGACTAATGGAGAAATCCGCCTGGCACCCGGTACCATGTATGGAAGCCTGTCCAAGATGGAAAAGGACGGTCTGATTGCTTTTGTTCGGGAACAGGATAAACGAAAAATCTATCAGATCACTGATCTGGGAAAAGAAGTCCTGTCGCTGGAAATGAAACGGATCAAGAGACTGTACCGCAGTGTAGAGGAGGCAGAACGATGAGCGTATACAAAAAGGAATTCCGCTATTTTACAATTTTCGATTACGAAAAGGAACAGGACTACCTTTCCAAAATGCACGAACGCGGATGGAAATTTACAGGGGTTACCTTTCCCGGCATCTACTGCTTCGAACTATGCAGTCCTGAAAAGGTGATTTACCAGCTGGATTATAACCAGGAAGGACTGGCACACAAGGCGGAATATCTGCAAATGTTTGCTGACTGCGGCTGGGAATATCTGCTGGAATTTATGGGCTATAGCTATTTCAGGAAACCGGCAGCGGAAATGAAGGAAGAAGAAAGTATTTTCTGTGATGACGAGTCCCGCATGGATATGATGAAACGGGTTTTCCGTGGAAGGATGGTTCCACTTTTGTGCATCTTCCTGGCGGTATTGATGCCGCAGCTAATGATACAGCTGTCGGACAGGGCATGGACAGAAGGTTCTTTCAGGAGCAGCGTTTTCTGGCTTTATCTGATACTGGTAATAGTCTATATTGCGTTTTTTGTTCGATTTGCCATTCATTACTGGCATTTTAAAAATAAGGACCGCTGAACAGACAATTTGTTTCCTATTATAAAAATTGGTTAATTATTTGACATCAACCGAAATATGAGCTTGTCGAAAAATATTTTTGAGATTGGCAAACCGACTGCTCAAGATTAGACAAACCCTTTTTAGAGAACAGCAGGTCCAGGGGCGGACGGCTCGCGTTGCAAACAGGCTTTCCTTGGAAGCCTGCCCTGGGCGCGCCTTGGCGCGCAACCCCTAAAAAAACGTAGCCATTGCCCATGCGAAGCATGGCAATAGCGGAAAAAGAGAACGAGAGATGGACTTTATCGACAGCCTGATATTTCGGTTAATCATTCTGAGATTAACCGAAATATTTTTTTGCCGTTTGATACGGATAACAGAAAAATCTCACAGGTTGCTTGAACTACTCATAATCATATGCTATAATAAAGATGAATTCTGAAAAGCATTTTGTCGATTTTAGCGATATTTCAACATAAACGCGATGATTTACATATACTATCAGTAGTTGCAGCCGGTATACATTCCGGCTGACCGATAGAAAGAAGGGATAAAACATGCTTCCCCACACCATTCTGATTGTCGATGATGATGAAATAAACAGGGCAATTCTTGATAATCTGTTCTCAGACACTTATCAGACCGAAGAAGCAGAAAACGGGAAAATCGGTCTTGCCAAGATTCTGGCAAATACCGATGCCTACTGTGCTATTCTGCTGGATGTCATGATGCCGGAAATGAACGGTATGGAAGTTTTGCATCAGCTGGAAAAGCTGGGACTTACCAAAAAAATCCCGGTATTCCTGATCACCGCTGAAGCCAGCGACAGCACAATGAAAGAAGCCTACCAGATGGGCGTTATGGATGTCATCAGCAAACCGATCGTACCTTATATTGTCCAGCGCCGTATCAACTCGGTTGTCGAGCTTTTCAGCGCAAGAAGACGGCTGAATAATGTCGTGGAACAACAGCAGTCGGAACTGCTGCATCAGGCACAGCAGATCATCGACCTCAACCAAGGAATGATTAAATCGCTGGCGACTGCCATCGAATTCCGCGATGGCGAATCCGGCGAACATGTTCAGCGTATTCATGATATAACCGGTTTTCTGCTCCGGTGCACCGAACTGGGCGAAGGTCTTTCCGAAGAGGAAATTGAACAGATCGCATTGGCATCGATCATGCATGATGTCGGAAAAATTGCCATTCCTGACGCAATCCTTAATAAACCTGGCCGGCTGACACCGGAAGAGTTTGAGATCATGAAGACCCATACGATCCAGGGTGCCCGGCTGCTGGAAAAAATCCCGCAGCTGCATGAAAACAACACCTATAAATATGCATATGATATTGCCCGCCATCACCATGAACGATGGGATGGCAGAGGATATCCCGATGGGCTGAAAGGTGATGAAATCACTGTATGGGCACAGGTCGTTTCACTTGCCGACGTATACGACGCGCTGACCTGCAAACGTGTATATAAAAATGCCTTCCCGCGCGAAAAGGTTCTTCAAATGATTCGGGATGGAGAATGCGGTCAATTCAATCCCAGACTGCTTGACTGCTTTTTTGCAGTGGAAAACCAGTTATCCCAACTTTACAAAAAATAAACAGGAGGCATAATTGTTATGGATGCTCTGCAAAAACAACTGCTTACTCAGGCAGGTATTGACGTTGACGACGCCCTTTCAAGATTTATGAACAATGAAATGCTGCTGGCACGGTTTTTAAAGAAATTTCCCGATGATACCGGCATCCAAACGCTGCAAACTGCCATTGAAGCCAGTGACCCTGAGGCAGCGCTTGCGGCTTCCCATACCTTAAAAGGAATGTGTTCCAACCTTTCAATGACGGTACTCACCCGACTGTTTACCGACCAGGTCGCCGCTTTTAGAAATCATGATTTTGCAGCTGCGGCTGCCATGATGCCGGATATTCTGACTGC
>CALWWT010000031.1 GCA_944385325.1 uncultured Clostridia bacterium
GATTTACAGTCTGCCCCCTTTGGCCACTCGGGAACTCGTCCATATGAAATTGGAGCTGGTGGACGGACTCGAACCCCCGACCTGCTGATTACAAATCAGCTGCTCTACCAACTGAGCTACACCAGCAAAATAAATGGTCGGGGCGACAGGACTCGAACCTGCGGCATCTTGGTCCCAAACCAAGCACTCTACCAAACTGAGCTACGCCCCGGTGCCGCCACCATCATTGCTTGTTTCAGCTTGACCATTATATCACATGAATTTGGATATGTCAAGCTTTTTTAGCGGCAAAAAATATTTTTTTCTTTTTTATTTTCAGCTGTCAGCCTCATCCGCTGTCTGCCAGTCCTTGCAGACGTTTACCCAGCCAAGGCTCGCGGAGAATTTTTCCAGTTCCGGTATAGTCAACTGAATTGCACTGTTGCTGCTGCCGCAGGCAGGGAAAACTGTTTCAAACCGGCGCAACGATTCATCCAGAAAAACCTTTGTTCCTTCATTGACACCAAACGGACAAACGCCGCCAACGGCATGTCCGACCAGTTCGGCTGCCTGCTCAGCAGAAAGCATCTTCGCCTTGCAGCCAAACTGTGCCTTATACCGATGGTTGTCAATTCGGGCATCTCCGGCTGCAACGATCAAAACCGGATGGGTATCCAGCATAAAAGAGAGGGTCTTTGCAATCCGTTCGGGTGCACATCCCAGCGCCTCGGCAGCAAGTGCAACCGTCGCGCTTGACTGCTCCAGTTCCAGAATACGCCCGTCGGCACCAAACTGCGCCAGCCAGGCACGCGCTTTTTCGATCGACATAACTCGTTAATCTCCTATATTTCCAGCAAAAGCCGGGCGACCAGTCCAGCGGTGCAGCACGGAACGGGAGAATTCCTGGACAGCACAAACTTTATCGGCAACCGTTACAATGTAACTTTCCCGGTAACGCGGGGGATGGATGTTCAGCGGAAACATATGCCGGCAGATGACGTCTTCTGCAATGGGTGAAAGCGGAAAATCCCGCCGGGCATTTTGCAGCGCACGTTTGGCATGACGGAACCCATGCAGGTTATGTTCTTCCTTGCCATCCCGCCAGTCATACAGAAAATAATCATGCAGAAGAGCTCCTCGGATCAGGCTTTCCATATCCACCCGGATACGCATCCGCTGCGCCATCCGGACACTCATCAGCGTGACTGCGATGGAATGGTCATAACAACTGCCAAAGCCATGCTGGGAAAAATCCTTTTCCTTTTGCATTCCTTCGGAAGCGAGTACATCACCGGCGTGTTTCTGGAGAAGATCTGTCAGGCTGCTGTTGGAGTTTTTGCGATACAAGTTAGCCACCCGTCCTTTTCTGCGTCGGAAAAATAGTTTCTGTACATGCGCAAACAGGTGTCAACCCTGTCGGAAAACCTTGAGGATTAACACCTGTACAACCTGGTGAGCCACCGGAGGCTCGAACTCCGGACCCTTTGATTAAAAGTCAAATGCTCTGCCAACTGAGCTAGTGGCTCTCACACAATATCGTCAGGTAAAAATTTATGGCTTAATGCCACCTGACGGCACTCTATATTTAAGACCGTCCACCCGAAGTAGGAGGGCTTTTGGTCGTAAATCCGACCCGTTCGGGTCAGCGTGTGTAATTATAGCAGAGAAAAGACCGGTTGTCAACACTTTTTGTATTTTTGTCGCAGACAACAATATATACAATTAAAAGCGTCTTGTTTTGTGCATATATCACTGAAGAATGCGATAGAAATTGGTATCCGATTCCAGATTTTCAAAATTGTACAAAACCACAATTTCATCAAAATCTGTCTCTTCACAAAGTTTTGTCAATCCCATCGGATAGGAACGCAGGTCGACGATATAGACTTCGTCAAAGTTATTCATGAAAAGCGGCGCCAGCGCATTGGAAAAAGAGTCCTTGATGAGCAGCAGGCGGCTGGTTTCATGATCTGCCTCTTTGGTCTGTCTGTCCAGTCTGGAAAGGATGGTCAGTCCGCCGTTGCCGTACAAAAACGCGCCGTATTTGTCTCGCTTTTCCAGCTGAGCCGGGTCGTACCATCCGCTTTTTTGTGTTCCGTCTACTGTGGCAGCAACTTGAAAGGGAAGATCGTAGAAGGTCAGGGTATCCGGCTGAATGCCTGCTTTTTTGCACTTGGAGAAATAGCTGCCGTAAAAATCATTCACTTCCCGCAGTGTCAGCTGATCTTCTGCGACCGGCTGCATTCCCAGCTGCTCACACAGCGCTGTATACGCCAGATAAGCGGTTGTACCTTTCCAGTGGTGGTCTGTATTGTAATAGAGGGATTCGCTCTCCTGAGCGGTCAGCAGGCCCGCTACATCGAACCACTGCACACTGTCTGCCAGCGACTTTTCGATATCGGCAATAATCGGCAGCTGGTCGATCTGTCCGCTGCCTGCCGGCAGCTGGTCGGTGGAATAGGTATATCCGCTCGGGATCACACCAAAGGTGACATTGTCGTGCTTTTCGGCAAACTGCTGCAAAAATCCAATATTTTTGGTCAGCTGCTCCTGATTGTAGCTGGTCAGTTTTCCGAACAGAGCACCGTTTTTGCCGTAGATAACGCCGTTGTTTTCGGTCTTGAGCAGTGCGGATTCGGTCATTGATTTGAGGGTGATCCATTCATCTCTGCCGACAAACTGGTCAGCAACGACTTCTTCATACCGGCTCTGGAAATCGCCTTTGAAAAGCCGGGACAGCGTAAACTGGGAGGCAGTCTTCAGTTCGCGGTTTTCCATTTCGGAAAAGGCGCGCACAGGGTTAACCAGATCGGACAGGGTGACCGCTGCCACAAACCCGAACAGCAGCAGCGCGGTGGGATAGATTCTTCTTTTTTTCATAATAAGCTCTGCTCCTTAGAAATTCCAGTAGATAAACGGGTTATAGGTGGAATCGACCAGATATGCGGTCGAGATGATCAGGATAACCGCCAGCAGTACCGTCCGCACACCGGAAAGTATCTTGTTCCCGGGAAAACGGACAGCCAGTTTTTCATGCACCGTTTTTACAACCGGAAGCGACAGGATAATGCCAAGCAGCAGGCTGACACCGTATCCGCGCAGCGCATACAGCCAGTCAAGCGGATTGGATGCGTTGACCACGCCGCCGATGCCGAACATCTTGCCAAGGTATCCTCCCAGCCGTGAGAAGTCGGTAATTGCGAAAATTACCCACGAAACCATCAGGATAACCGGCATGATCAGATGTGCAATCACCTTGTGCTGCTTGTACCACTGGAGCAGCCACTTTTTCTCGATGACCAGCAGTACAAAAAACCACAGTCCCCAAAGTACAAAGTTCCAGCTCGCACCATGCCACAATCCTGTCAGACCCCAGACAATCAGCAGGTTTCGGGTGCGTTTCCCTTCGCTGCACCGGCTGCCGCCGAGCGGAAAGTAGACGTACTCCCTGAACCAGCTGGATAAGGTCATGTGCCATCTTCTCCAGAAATCGGTGACCGAACCGGCAATATACGGGTAATTAAAGTTCTGCGGGAATCTGAATCCGAGCATATATCCGAGCCCGATTGCCATCAGTGAATAGCCCGAAAAGTCAAAGTAGATCTGCAAAGAGTAGGCAAGCGCCGCGATCCACGCCATCGGTGTCGAAATCTGTTCCAGCGGCAGCAGCGCTGTTGAATCCCATAAAGAACCGACGTTGTTTGCAATCAGCACCTTGCATCCAAGCCCCAGGATGAACAGCGTCGCACCTCTTTCAATCATCGGCAGGGTGATCCGGCGTTTTTTCAGTTCGGCTGCGACATCCGAGTAGCGGACGATCGGTCCGGCAATCAGCTGCGGGAACAGGACGACATAGGCACCGAAATTGATAATATTGTCTTCTGCCTGGACGTCTCCGCGGTAAACGTCAATGGTATAGCTCATCGTCTGGAAGGTGTAAAAGCTGATGCCCAGCGGCAGTTGGACCGAAAAGTCCGGCATCGGTATCCGGGTGATCGCCTCGATGTTTTCCAGGAAAAATCCGGTATACTTGAAGGTGAACAGAATTCCCAGGTTGAAGACCATCGACAGGATCAAAAACAGTTTGCGCAGCTTGGGATTATGCCCGAGCCGCTTGATGCCCAGCCCGCAGGTATAGTCGATCAGCATTGAAGCAAACATGATGGGAAGGTATTTGACTTCTCCCCAGGAATAAAAGATCAGGGAAACAATCAGCAGCGTCAGGTTTTTAAACCGGCGCGGCGTCAGATAGTAAAGCAGCAATGCTGCCGGCAGAAACCGGAATAGGAATAACAGGCTGCTGAAAACCATAAGGGCAATCTTCCTTTCTCCATTTTCTTATAACGCCAAAAAGCGGCATACCGAAATATGAAAGGTATGCCGCTTTTTGCAGATTAACCGATAGCCTTGTAGAATGCATTTTCAGCCATCGAAACATCCGAGCTGAAATCCACGCTGGTTTCCTCACCTTCGGGAGGTACACCGACGATCAGCAGCGCCGCATAGTTTCCGCTGACAACGACTTTTGCCGCATCCAGCCGCTCGGTATTGTACATGACGCCGTACCAGCCAAAAGCGTCTTTTTGTTCAGAAAGCGCCTGCTGGAGAGCTGCTTTGACGTTTTCAATCTCTCCATCCTTTGCCTGGACGACCAGCAGCTCATCGCAGTTGGTCATCATCCCGGCGATAACACCCGAATAGCTGACAACCTGGTCGGTCGAAATATGGAACTTTTCCGACAGGGTCACGTCGTCAATTGCAAAAGGAGCGTTTGCGATCGGACCATGACCGTACTGGCTCTGGAAAGCTGCGTCGATAGCGGAATAGATATCCTGTGCGCTGACACCGGTGGCTGCCTCGGAGCTTTCGCTGGAGGAACTTTCACTTGAAGCAGAAGATTCACTCGATTCAGAGGAAGCCGGCGGCTGGCTGGATGCAGAGGAAGAAGACTCTGCCGGTTTGGAAGAGGATTCCGGCTTGCTGGATTCAGCAGGCTTGCTGGAAGATGCAGGCTTACTGGATGAAGAGGAGCTGCTGGAAGAAGCAGGTTTGCTGGAAGATGCGGAACTTTCCGCAGAGTTGTCTTCCGAAAGCTCTGTTGTTTCAGAGGACTCTTCCTCAGAAGATTCTTCCGAAGAATTGCTTTCTTCAGATGAAACACTTTCTTCAGAAGAGGAGCTTTCTTCTTCCGAAGAGGTATTTTCGGAAGAGATGACCGAAGAACTTTCCGTCTGGGAAGATTCTTCCGTTCCATTGCCGCATCCGGCAAGGAGAGAAGCGGTGAGAGCGAGTACAAGCAGGATAGAAAGAGATTTACGCATGGATTTTTTTATTTCCTTTCATGTCAGATATTCTTTTATTGTCCGTCTTTGACAGGATTGTCTCAGACGTTTTCCGGTCTGTACCATAGACAGACCGGGATTTGCACAGGATTTATTTGAGCGCGTCGTAGAAGGCTTCTTCGGCAAGCGAGACGTCTGCGGTAAAATCGACAGCTGCGTCCGGGTCTTCCGGAGAGATGCCGACGATCAGCAGCGCCGCATAATCACCCTGGGTCACAACCTTGGCAGCGTCCAGCCGCTCGGTGTTGTTCATGACCGGGTAAAAACCGAAAGCGTCTTTCTGGTCCTGAAGTGCTTTTTCCAGCGCTTCACGGACATTTTCCACCTCGCCCGGTTTTGCCTGAACGACCAGCAGCTCATCACAGTTGGTCATCATCCCGGCGATTGCGCCGGCATAACCTTCCACTTCTTCGGCAGAAAGATAGAATTTCTGCTCGAGTGTCGTATCATCCACCTGTATGGGTGAATTGGGGATTGCTTCGACACCGTGTTCTTCCATAAAAGCGGACTGGATCGCATCGTAAACTTCCTGTGCGGTTTTGGTGGAAGCGGCGCTTCCGCAGCCGGTCAGCATCGAGAGGCTGACCAGGAGGATCACCGTCAGCAAAGACAGGCATCTGGATTTTTTCATAAACATTTCCCTTTCCCATTTGGTTAATTGACTGGAATTTGGCAGCCATTGCGCTGCTGCCTCAACTAATAGTCTGGAACAGGCAAAAAAGTTGCATTCATATGGTAAAAAATTCCAAAGAAAACGAATTTTGTCAACTGCACCAAAATCTTTGCACAAATATCCCGGTCAACTGATACCATCTACATTTTCCAGATAGTCTTTCCGGTCATCCTGCATTTTTTGCATATAGTCTGCCGCCAGCAGGTCGACACAGGCACCATAACTTTTCATTCCCAGCTGCTGGTCGTAGCTGGAAAGGAAGGTTTCATATACCTTTTCCGCCGCTTTTGCCTTTTTGGTACGGTACTGGTCCCAATAAAGGTTGTTGGCGGTAAGATCGGCACGGACTTCTTCCGACAGGCTATTATAAACTTCCGCCCATGCGTCACGGTCTGTTTCGTACAGCGCATTGCCCAGATAGATGTACGCCAGCAGCGCGCCGGAATAGGCATAAACGTCTTCGCCGCTCGTCAGGCAAGCACGCACGGCAACAAAGTTGGCTTCCTGTTCAGCGGCAATACCGCGTTGGTGTGCCAGTTCATGGGCAATTGTCGAAGGGATCAGGGCGGAGGGCGCCTGATCGTTGATGTTGGTTTCGGAGGTGAATGGGAAGTATACGCCGGTGAAGTTGATCTGACTCATGAATTCGGATGCGATCATCCGTTTGGGTGTACGGGAAGGCGCATCCAGAAAAGGATATTCCCGGACAATGCCGGCATAAATGCTGCCTGAACCGGCAAAAATCCTGTCCAGTTCTTCATTAAATATGCCGTTTTCATCCCGGGAAACGCCGGCAGCGTATTTGTTGGCAAGATCTGCATAGTACACGGTCGTCTGGTAAAGCGTTTCTTCAGATACCGGAAGCTGCGAAAGCCCGCTTTTGTCCGAAAAGCTGTCTCCATAATAATTGAGTCCCCAAAGCCAGCAGTATCCATCCCAGATCAGCAATCCCGCTGCCGCCAGCCCGATGATCGTCCGCAGAATGACCGTCAGACGTTTTCCTCTCCGGATAGCGAGCACTGCGCAGCGAATTACGACTGCCAGGACGACGAGTATGGTCAGCAGTACAATGATTTCCATGACCGAGAAAGGAACCAGGTCGCAGAGCGCACCCATCATCCTTTTATATGGTGTGGTCAGATGGTCAAGAATGGTATTGGTCAGCTGACGGCTGTTTCGAATCAGCAGATATCCGATGTACAGCACGGCAGCAATGAGTAGTGACAGCAGATGCCCTTTCAGATTGGAGAGCAGATCGAAAAATTTGTCTTTTTTAGTGGGAGCCTGTTGCACGCTGTTCATCCTTTCTTTATTTATAGGTATAGTATACCGGATTTGGACGAAAAGTGCAATAAATTGCCGATGCAAACTCTCAGAAGATGGATCTTCGGCTAAAATTTGCACTAAGAAGCCGAGACTGCCAAAAAATTTTTATTTTTTTCACAGATGGGTATTGACAAAAGAAGAAAAGCGTGGTAAATTATATTTAGCACTCAGAGATATTGAGTGCTAACATGAAATAAAATGTATTTGCCTATGTTACAGGAAAGACGGTGATAAACTTGAAAGGCGATGTACGCAAGCTGTTGATTCTCAAAACGGTCATCGAGCTGTACATTCAGTACGGTGAACCGGTCGGTTCCCGGATTATCGCCGATCGGTTTTTGCCTGGAGTTTCTTCCGCGACCATCCGCAACGATATGGCGGCGCTGGAACAGCTTGGATATTTGCAGCAGCCGCATACTTCTGCGGGACGTATCCCCACAAACCGCGGCTACCGGTTTTATATCAGCCAGCTGATGAAACGGGAACCGCTTTCGGAACAGGACCGGCAGCTGATCGACGAGGTTCTGGTCAAGGGTGACTTAAATCCCAAGGTGCTGGTCAAAAACGCGACGGAACTGCTGGCGCGGCTGACCGATTGCGCGAGTGTCAGCGCGACCGGTCGGATGAATGAGTCGATCATTATGAAGGTGGACGTCATTCCGGTCGGGCGAAGGCTGTATGCGCTGATGATGGTGACGTCCAGCGGTGCGGTGGAGAACAGAGTCTGCCGGCTGGATATCGACCTGACGGCAGAACAGATTGCCTTCTTTGTCCGGTTCATCCGGGAAAATATCACCGGAATGCGGGTCGAACAGCTGAGCGATGAAAGAATCGTTGAGCTGGGACTGGGAATCGGCAGTTACAGCATGGCGCTGGCGCCGCTGCTTTATGGTGTGTATGACATCACCCGGAAATTGCAGCAGCAGCAGATCACAATCGATAATGAAGCCAGTCTTTTGCGGCATGGGATTCTCAGAAGCGAGGATTTCACCCTGCTGCTGGATGAAAAACAGCGGATTCTCAATCTTCTGCGTTCCGACCCGAATGGGCTGACCATCCGGTTTGGCGGAACCGATGGGCTGGCAATGGAAAACGCAAGTCTTGTTATTTCGCCCTACCGCCAGGCAGGCGGCATACTGGGATACTTTGGCGTGATTGGTCCGCGCAGGATGGATTACGGACGGGTTATCACCTATGTCGAGTATCTGTCGGATACCGTCAGCCGTCTGCTGACCGAAGGTCTGGAGGAAGACCGTTCCAAACCGGCGAAGGCACAGCGGTCGCGCGGCGAAATTATTATCCGGCTGTAGCCGGGCATTTGATGAATGATCATAGAAAGGAAGGGTTCTGCATTGAACAATAACGAAACACAGATCCCCCGTGAAGAAACCGCCTCTGCAGAGGCTCCTGAGATGGAAACTCCGGCTGAGGAGATCCCGGCTGTAGAAGGAGAGACTGTCGGTCAGGAAACCGAAAATGTCCAGGCACAGCTGGAAGAGAAGGTTGCTTCTCTGGAAGACCAGCTGCTGCGCAAGATCGCTGAGTTTGACAACTACCGCAAACGGACTACCCGTGAAAAGGAAGAGATCGGCTTGACGGCGAAGATCAAATGTATCGGCGACCTGCTGCCGGTTCTGGATACGCTGGAACGTGCACTGGGCATTGGATGCAGCGATGAGGAATTTCTGCGGGGCGTGCAGCTTACACATGACAATATGATCTCGATCCTCACCAAGATGGGCGTCCAGGAGATCAAGGCTGAAGGTGAGACTTTTGACCCGAACCTGCATTATGCCGTCAGCCGGGTAGATAACCCTGAGCTGGGCGAAAATGTGGTTGCGGCGGTTGTGCAGAAAGGCTACCAGCTGGACGGAAAAGTTATCCGCCATGCGATGGTCGCTGTCGCAAACACCTGATAAAATATTCCGGGCAAGAACCCGTTTACAATAATCTGAAATCATCAGCGGTTTTTAAACCGCGATCGTTTGAACTTAAATTGGAGGAATTTATTATGGGAAAAATTATCGGTATTGACCTTGGTACTACCAACTCCTGTGTTGCTGTTATGGAAAACGGTGAACCTGTTGTTATTGCAAACCATGAAGGTATGAGAACGACTCCTTCGGTCGTTTCCTTCTCCAAAGACGGCGAAAGAATGGTCGGCGCTGTTGCAAAACGTCAGGCTGTCATGAACCCTGACCGCACCATCGCTTCCATCAAACGTCATATGGGCAGCGATTACAAAGTAACCATCGATGGCAAGGGCTACACTCCTCAGGAAGTTTCCGCAATGATCCTGCAGAAACTGAAAGCAGACGCTGAAGCTTACCTCGGCGAGCCTGTCACCGAAGCGGTTATCACCTGCCCTGCATACTTTACCGACGCACAGCGTCAGGCAACCAAGGACGCAGGTCACATTGCCGGTCTGGATGTAAAGCGTATTATTAACGAGCCGACCGCAGCTGCTCTTGCATACGGCGCTGACAAGGAAGGCGATCAGAAGGTCATGGTATACGACCTCGGCGGCGGTACCTTCGACGTATCCATCATCGAGATGGGCGAAGGCGTTCAGGAAGTTCTGGCAACTGCCGGCAACAACCACCTCGGCGGCGACGACTTCGACCAGAGAATCATTGACTGGCTGGTTGCAGGCTTCAAGACCTCTGACGGTGTTGACCTGACCGGCGACAAGATGGCGATGCAGCGTCTGAAAGATGCGGCTGAAAAGGCTAAGATCGACCTGTCCGGTGTTACTTCCACCCAGATCACCCTGCCGTTTATCTGTGTCGACAAGACTGGCACCCCCAAGAACCTGGATGTCACTCTGACCCGTGCGAAATTCAACGAACTGACCTCCGATCTGGTTGACGCAACGATGGGCCCGGTTAAACAGGCGCTGTCTGACGCTGGTCTGACCGCAAGAGATCTGAACAAGATCCTGCTGGTCGGCGGTTCCACCAGAATCGTTGCAGTTCAGGAAGCTGTTAAGAACGCAACCGGTATGGAACCCTCCAAGAACCTGAACCCGGATGAATGTGTCGCGATCGGCGCTGCGATCCAGGGCGGTGTCCTGGGCGGCGAAGTCAAGGGTCTGCTGCTGCTGGACGTCACACCTCTGTCTCTGGGTCTGGAAACTCTGGGCGGCGTATTCACCAGAATCATTGACCGCAACACCACCATCCCGACCAAGAAGAGCCAGATCTTCTCGACCGCTGCTGATGGTCAGACCTCGGTTGAAATCCATGTTCTCCAGGGCGAACGTGAATTTGCAAAAGACAACAAATCCATGGGTATGTTCCGTCTGGATGGTATCCCCGCAGCTCCCCGCGGTGTTCCTCAGATCGAGGTAACCTTCGATATCGACGCAAACGGTATCGTCCATGTATCCGCTAAGGATCTCGGCACCGGTAAGGAACAGCAGATCACCATCACTTCTTCCACCAACATGAGCAAGGAAGATATCGATAAGGCAGTCCGCGAGGCTGAGGCGTTTGCAGCTGAGGATAAGAAAGCAAGAGAAGCTGTCGATCTTCGCAACAATGCTGACCAGGTGGTCTTCCAGACCGAAAAGACCCTCAAAGAAGTTGGCGATAAGGTCTCCGGCGCTGAAAAGAGTGAGGTTGAGTCCAAACTGAACGACCTCAAAGAAGCACTCAAGGGCAGCGATACTGAACTGATCAAGACTAAACAGGAAGAGCTTCAGAAAGCATTCTATGCTCTGTCTGAAAAGCTCTACCAGGCACAGGCTGCTGCTCAGGGCGGTGCACAGGGTGCAGGTCCTGACATGGGCAACATGGGCGGCAATATGGGCGGCAATGCTCAGAACTCTGACCCCAACGTTGTTGACGCAGACTTCCGTGAGGTCAATGATAACTAATCAATAACTACAGGCGGGTGATTCCCGGCCAATGATACCGGGTGAGCGGCTATATGCCGCTTGCCCTGTATTGCGGTTTCGGAGAAAAACCCGGACAGATTCCGCAGCCTTTGGCTGTGGCGGAGGAGGAGAAGCCATTGGCTGATAAACGTGATTACTATGAAGCCCTCGGCGTCCAGAAGGGATGCAGCGAGGACGAACTGAAAAAAGCCTATCGCAAGATGGCAAAAAAATACCACCCTGACCTGAACCCCGGCGATAAACAGGCTGAGGAAAAGTTCAAGGAGGTCAATGAGGCATACGAGATCCTTTCCGATCCGCAGAAGCGGCAGCGGTATGACCAGTTCGGCTTTGCGGGTGTTGACCCGAGCTATGGCGGCGGTGCAGGCGCTGGCGGCGGATTTGGAGGATTCGGTGGTTTCGGCGGCGATATGGGTGATATCGGGTCGATCTTTGAGGACTTTTTCGGCGGCGGCTTTGGCGGCGGCAGAAGAAG
>CALWWT010000032.1 GCA_944385325.1 uncultured Clostridia bacterium
CATTGGTCGCCGCAACTGCAATAAACGCATCTGCAAGGTCGCCCTGCTGATAACAGCGCTGGCAGTAAACCGCACCTTCGGGAATGGCTTCACATTGCGGTGCAATAATCGTCACCTTTGCGCCAAATGAAAGCAGCACGCCGGCACGCCGCAGCGCGATTTTCCCACCGCCGATAATCACCGCTTTTTTCCCGTTTAAGTTGACAAACAGCGGGAAACGATAGCCTTTTAAATCCATGCTATAACCTCTTTTCGGGTCCGGTCAGTTGGTATGCAGCCTGATTTTGCTTTCACATTTTTCCAGGTTTTCCGATGTGATCCGCTCTGCCAGTCCGGATACCAGCAGATCGACCGTTTTGCTGACCGACAGCTCGGCGATTTCTTCCGGCGACAGCTCTTCATCCAGCTGTCCGCTGCGGATAAGGCGCTGGATAATGGCGTCTTTGAGGCTGTCCACTGCGCTCATGCAGTCTTTGTAACCCAGCCAGCGGTAAAAGTTGGCTGTCTGGGTCTGGAGAATCTCTGCAACCTTTTGCGGAACCGTGCGGTTTTCCAGAAAGGAACCGAGATCGTCGATGTTATAAAGTGCCATTCCCGGCAGTGTACCGGCTTCCGGTTGGATATCCCGCGGAATTGCCAGATCTACTGCGATGGCTGGCAGCCGTGACAGCGCTGATAATTGGTCAGCTATCACGGTATAATGCGGGCTGGTGGTTGCGGAGATGAGGATATCTGTTCCATCCATATGCTGCATCCGGTCGTCATATGGCACAACGCCGCATCCCGGCGGTACAATGGTTTCTCCATGCCGGTAGCTGCGCAGGGTGACCGAAACCTTACAGCCTTGCCTTTGCAAAAGGGAAGCCGCAAGCCGTCCCATTTCACCGTTGCCGATGACCAGCGCTTTTTTTTCTGCAAGGTTTCCCAGCTTTTCGTTAATCAGTTCAACTGCCATACTCGCAGCTGATACCGATACGGCAGATAACCGTGCTTTGGTGCGGACTTCCTTTCCGGCAGAAATCGCAAACCGGAAAAGTGTTTCCAGCACCGGGTCGGTCGTGTGCGCCTGACGCGCAATCGATACCGCGTCCTTTACCTGTGAGATAATCTGATCTTCGCCCCAGATACGGGAACGCAGCCCGGCTGCAACCTCCATCAGGTGCTGTACAGCCTGCTGACCGGAATGGGTGACAAACATCTCCCGGTAAGGCGCATATTCCATTCCGGTGGCTTTACATAGCAGCTGTGCGGGATCTGCCTCTTCGGTACAGGAAAAATACAGTTCTGTCCGGTTGCAGGTCGAAAGCAGCACACAGCCGGAAACGCCGGAACAGGCAAAAATCTTTGCAGCCATTTCAGCAGTCTGAAGTTTGGTAAACGAAAAGCGTTCCCGCAGATGGATGGGTGCCAGGCTGTGTTCCAGTCCTGACATGATGATATTCACAGATAGATCACACTCCTGATGTAGGTTGATGACGGATTTTGAAGAAAATATCGCCGCATTTGTTTTGATTATAACAACCGAAAAAAAGTTTGTCAACACAGACCGATATCCTGTTTGCCCATATTATTTTGCGCAATTTGGCAGTTCTGCAAAACAAGCCGTCTGTTTATCCATCCGTTTCCGGTTATCGGACAATTGACAAAACCTGTATCTGCCGATACAATAAAACCAAACTGACTACTGTGAGGAAATTTTCAGGTCGCAGCACCGTCAGAAAGGAATGATGTAAAGTGATCGAGCAGATAAAACCGATGGATATTGAAAAACGCAGTTTTGAAATGATTACCGAGCTTTTAGGGGATCGTAAACTTGACCCGGAAAACGAACTGGTCATCAAACGGGTCATTCACACTTCCGCTGATTTTGACTATGCGGACAATCTGGTATTTTCGCCGCACGCAGTCACCAAAGGGATCGAGGCGCTTCGCGCCGGATGCGATATTGTGACCGATACCCAGATGGCAAAAGCGGGCATCAACAAAACAATTCTTGCAAGCCTTGGCGGAGAGGTACACTGCTTTATGTCCGACCCGGATGTGGCGCGGGAGGCTAAAGAACGCGGTGTTACCCGTGCGATCGTCTCGATGGAACGGGCTGCCGATTTGAATAAGCCCTGTATCTTTGCGATTGGCAATGCGCCGACCGCGCTGATTTCCCTTTATGAGCTGATCAAAGCAGGAAAAGTGTCGCCTGCACTGATTATCGGCGTGCCGGTCGGATTTGTCAATGTGGTGGAGAGCAAGGAACTGATTTTGGGAACAGATCTGCCGTATATCGTGGCAAAAGGACGCAAGGGCGGCAGCAATGTCGCGGCAGCGATCTGCAATGCACTGCTTTACCAAATCAAAAGATAAAAATTTGCTGTAATTGACTATTGCGAAATCCTGTCGGATATGGTATCCTGACAGAAAATGAATATGAGGTGACCGGCGGTATTTTACTGGCCGGTATAATAGGGAAACGGGTGCAATTCCCGTGCGGGACCGCCGCCGTGATGGCTGAGTCCCGGCTGTATATGTCACTGTGGGCATCCATGGGAAGACCAGCCGGAGATGTTGACGCCTGAGCCGGAAGACCTGCCTTGTGTTCCATACTGCAAAAAAGGCAGAAATCATGCGATGGACGGACCAAACATCCGCATGACAGAATCTGGGGGTATGTTTTTGGGGTACCTGCCGGTTTTGCTGACCTTTCTCATTTTTTTGAGAAAGGTTTAGAGTGTCGAAAAAGTATTTTGGAGAATTTTGAAAATCGCTAAAACTCATCCAAAGTTTGCCATAGGACGGAAAGCAGGTCCAGGGCGGATGGTTCGCGCAGCGAACCGTGCCCTGGGCGCGCCTACGGCGCGCAACCCCTAAAAAACGTAGCCGTTGGCGCGGCAAGCGGCAACGGCGGAAAAAGAGAACGAGCGATTGGACTTTATCGACAGACTGAGACGGGATTTTTCTCCCGTCTTTTTTCGTTGCTTTTTGCACGCTGTCTGGTATAATATAATACAGACAGACAACGCCGCCTGCTGATGAATCTGCCGGCGGAAGAGGAGGTAAACATAAATGGAGAATAATCTGTCCGCTATGCGGCCGGCTGATAAGTATACTCTTTTCAGGGAAAAGTATCCGGAGTTTTTTTATCGCAGTTTTGATATTGAGGTTACTGAGGAGAAAGTCCGACTGACCTTTCATTTCAGCGTGCCAGGACTCGCGGATTTTGCACCGCAGTGGACACTTCCCAAACCAGAAAACCCGGTTTGTGATATTAACGGTGGTATTTTCAGACGGCTGGTATTTTCTCTGGGACTGGTCGAACTGATCAGCTACTGGAAGATTGCATGTCCATCTAAAGTTATGATTGAATGCGGAAAAATTGGAAACGAGCAGGTATTGTGGTGGAAACAGCAGTATCTGTCGGGACTTGGAGAGTTTTTCTACCGCAATGAGATTCCGGTTTCGCTGGATGACTTTATGCAGATTGAAAGCTGCGGTGAAGATTTTACCGAAGCCTCTATTGGTGAAAATCTGCCGCTTCACGGCTGTCTGATTCCGGTCGGCGGCGGAAAGGATTCTATCGTTACGCTGACGCTCTTATCGGACATGCGGCAGGACAGTTACTGCTATGTGATGAACAGCCGTGGTGCAACCGATGATTCCGCGCTGACTGCCGGGTATCGTCCCGAGCAGATTCTGGGAATACGGCGGACACTCGACCAGAATATGCTGGACCTAAACCGTCAGGGGTATCTCAATGGTCATACGCCTTTTTCGGCTTTGGTGGCATTTTCAGGCGTTCTGATGGCTGTGCTGTATGGAAAAGAGTATGTTGTCCTTTCCAATGAGTCGAGCGCAAATGAATCGACAGTACAGGGCAGTAGCGTCAATCATCAGTATTCCAAGAGCTTCCAGTTTGAGGAAGATTTTGACCGGTATGTAAAAACATATATTGGCTGTCCGGTTCGTTATTTCAGCCTGCTGCGTCCGTGGAGTGAATTTCAGATTGCAGCATATTTTTCCGGTCTTAAACAGTTCCATCCGGTATTCCGCAGCTGCAACGCCGGGTCTAAAACCAATTCCTGGTGTGGAAAATGCGCGAAATGTCTTTTTGTCGCACTCATTCTGACGCCGTTTTTGGATGACAGCGCGATTACCGAGATTTTTGGACGGGAGATTCTGGAGGATGAAAGCCTTGTGCCGATTCTGCGGGAACTTTGCGGAGAAACACCTGAAAAGCCGTTTGAATGTGTCGGAAGCCGGGAAGAGATTTCTGCCGCAATGGTACTTGGGATTCAGCGGAGAAAGCAGAATGGACAGCCTTTGCCGGCACTTCTCCGGTATTTTATGACAACGCAGGCTTTTGAAGCTGCACAGCAGTCTCCGGGACGGTATTTTGATTATTATCAGCAGGAAAACCTGCTGCCGGAAGCGTTTGCCAAAAGAATGCAGGCGGAAACCAGGGCGCTTAAAGAACGATTTGCGAGGGATTTTTGATGCAGAAAGTAAATACAGATCAATCTGTCAATTTGGAGATACCGGAAAGCCTGATGCCGCTGTACCGGGTTATGCAGCCGATGGATGGAAAAAATGTCCTGATTCTCGGGTATGGCCGTGAAGGACAGGCAACCCTGTCGATGCTGCAAAAGCTGGTTCCCGGTGCAAAGCTGACAGTAGCGGATATCCGTCCGCAGCAGCTGCCGGAAGGCGTCCAGGGCGTATTTGGAGACGGCTATCAGGATGGGCTTGCCGGGTATGATGTGGTCATCAAATCGCCGGGTATTGTCCTTACAGATAAATCTGACGCCGTACTTGAGCGGGTCACCTCCCAGACCGAGCTGTTTTTGCGCGCCTACCGCAAGCAGGTGATCGGCATCACCGGCACCAAGGGTAAAAGCACGACGACCGCACTGACCTGGCATATCCTCAAAAGTGTGCGCCCGGATACCCTGCTGATGGGCAATATCGGCATCCCGGCATTTTTGCAGGCGGAATCGATTGGTCCCGAGACGCTGATCGTTTATGAACTGTCCTGTCACCAGCTGGAATATATCTCGGTCTCTCCGCATGTCGCGGTATTGCTCAACCTGTTTGAGGAACATCTCGACCACTATGGCACCAAAGAAGCGTATTTCAACGCCAAGCGGAATATCTGCCGTTATCAGGAAGCAAGCGATATTTATTTTTGCAATATCCTGCAAAAGGACGATGTTCCGGACGCTAAAGCCAGACGCATTACCATGCAGCAGGCGCCTGACGCTGTAGCGGACCTTTCGGTTATTGGACGGGAAGTGCATTTTGATGGCAACATCCTGCCGCTGCCGGCTGGCTGCACCCGGCTTGCCGGAGAGCATAACCTGTACAATATCGGCACGGCGTATGGTATCTGCCGTCAGTTTGGCGTGACGGATGACCAGTTTATGGCGGCGCTGTCGGATTTTGATCCGCTGCCGCACAGATTGCAGCGGGTAGGTACCTTTGACGGTGTGACCTATTATGACGACTCGATTTCGACTGCCTGTGAGACGGCGATCGGCGCGATGAAGGCGCTTGCGGCGGAAGGCGTCGGAAGTATCCTGCTGGGCGGCATGGACCGCGGAATTGATTATACCAGCCTGGTGGAATATCTGTTGCAGGCGCCGCAGGATAACCCGCAATTCCTCATCCTGATGCCGGATTCAGGGATGCGTGTCGGAGAGATGCTGCTGGAAAAAGGCTTTGACCGCAGCCGGCTGATCTTTACCGACGGACTCAGCCAGGCTGTCCAAAAGGCAAAAGAGGTTACTCCTAAGGGAAAAGTCTGTCTGCTTTCACCGGCAGCTGCCAGTTATGGATTTTTTAAAAACTTTGAGGAACGCGGCGAGTATTTCCAAAAATATGTCATGGAAAAATAATTTGCAGATCCCGGTCTGAGGGTATATCCCGATAGAAGAAGACGTATACTTTTATCGGAGTCAGCCGGGACAGGAAAAATATCTCCCATGCAAAGTGGCAAAAAACGTTCCGGTAAACGGCGGCAAAATCGGATATTCGGCGAAAATCACAAAGATTGCTTGACAAATTTGACGGTAACGGCTAAAATTATAATATCTTATTTGTTCGGATCAAGTTTTCTGCAAAATGGGAAAAGGGCTCCTGATGGGTATCGGATGGTCGTTGACGGATTATGGACTGTCCGGACAGGAGTGGAAAAAGGTCTTGCCTGATATGGGATACGACCTTTTATTGTTGTACTCATTTGCGGGAAACCCTGCTGTTTTGATGGCCGTGCCGGTTGCAGTGATGAAGTCAGAAGGTCAGAAAGTAATACTGGCAACGGATTTTGCCGTCGGAGAAGAAAGGCACAAATAGGGAGCTTTGCCGGAAATCAGTGGCAGAGCGGAGAAAATGGAATCTGGCAGCGATTAAGCCTGCCATAGACGCGGCGCGAAGGAAGGTCTTCGGCCGGTACGGAAAGAGAAGGTATTTATAGTGGCAAATACGCAGAATAAAAAAGTGATCGATGCAATTCTGTCTTCATCAGGCGCGGAAGCCTCCGCGTCCAAACCCAAGACTGCCCGTCGTTCCCGTCGGGTCAAAGGTTTTGGACAGAAAACCGCTTCTCAGGGCAGTTCACTTCCCGAACTGGTGATGAGTGCGGCTGATGTTGCGGCACTCGAGTCGGCAGCTGAGAAAAAAATGCCGGAGCGCCGCCGTTCCCGCAGGACGACCAAACCCAGAACGGGACGCGGCATCAGTGTAGTGGATGTGGAAAAAGAGGGCATCCAGAAAGAAGTGCTCACGCCTGAGGCGGATTATGACCTGATTACGCCGCCGCCCCAGCGCACCCGGCGCAGAAACTATGCCAAGACAAGTGAAGGAAAGAAACCGACCCTGCGGATTATTCCGCTTGGCGGTCTGAATGAGATCGGCAAAAACCTGACGGTTTATGAATATGGACGGGATATCCTGATCGTTGACTGTGGTATGGGGTTCCCGGACGCGGATATGCTGGGCGTTGACCTGGTCATTCCGGATTTTACCTATCTGGAAAAGAACAAGGAAAAAATCCGCGGCATGATCATTACCCATGGGCATGAGGACCATATCGGTTCCATTCCCTATTTCCTCAAAAAATTCGGCGTGGATATCCCGATTTACGGCGCGCGCCTGACGCTTGGCCTGATTGACGGAAAACTGAAAGAGCACGGACTCGCCGGCAAAGCCAAACTCAACCGTTTTATGCCGGGTGACGTCATCAAACTGGGTGCTTTTACGGTTGAGGCGATCCACGTCAACCACTCTATTCCCGATGCGATGGCGTTTGCGATTACAACGCCTGCCGGTGTGGTTGTACACACCGGTGACTTTAAGATCGACTATACGCCGATCGAAGGCAGGATGATCGATCTTGCCCGTTTTGCCGAACTGGGCAAACAGGGCGTACTCTGTCTTCTTTCGGAATCGACCAACGCCGAGCGTCCCGGCTATACCGAGTCGGAACGTAATGTTGGCAGAACGCTGAGCGCGCTTTTCCAGCAGGCCGGTGACCGGAGAATTATCATCGCGACCTTCTCTTCCAATATCCACCGGATTCAGCAGATTGTCAATCTGGCAGCTGCACACGGAAGAAAGGTTGCAGTTTCCGGACGGAGTATGGTCAATGTTGTGACAACGGCGATTGAACTCGGTTACCTGAATGTTCCGAAAGATATCCTGATCGACGCCGACCGGATCGGTCAGTATACTGCTGACCGTCTGGTGATTATCACCACCGGAAGCCAGGGTGAGCCGATGTCGGCGCTGTCCAGAATGGCTGCCGGTGAGCATCGCAAAATACAGGTGACACCCGGCGACTTTATTATCATTTCCGCGACCCCGATCCCCGGAAACGAAAAGCATGTTACCCGGGTTATCAATGACCTGCTCAAACTGGGAGCGGAAGTTGTCAGCAAGTCGATGTATGAGGTGCATGTATCCGGTCACGCATGTCAGAACGAATTGAAACTGCTGATGAGTCTGGTCAAACCGAAATTCTTTGTCCCGATTCACGGTGAATATAAGCATCTTTCCGAACATGCTTCTCTGGCAAGAGCGATGGGCATTGAACCCGATCATATTCTGCTGGCTGATCTCGGACAGGTGATTGAGCTGACGCCTGATTCGATGCAGCTGACCGGCACGGTTGAAGCAGGACGGGTATTTGTCGATGGATATGGAGTTGGCGACGTCGGAAGCGTTGTACTGCGTGACCGCAAGCATCTGGCGCAGGATGGTCTGATCATTGTGGTTGTGACGATTGAGAATGAGTCTGGTGCGGTAGTTGCGGGACCGGATATCGTATCGCGTGGTTTTGTCTATGTCCGCGAGTCGGAAGAACTGATGGATACCGCCAGACAGCTGGTCAAGGAAACGCTGAACGAATGCCAGCAGAAAGAGATCCGTGAATGGAGTGCGATCAAGATCCGTATCAAGGATTCGCTGTCCTCGTTTATTTACAAGAAGACCCGCCGTGACCCGATGATCCTGCCGATCATCATGGAAATCTGAGCGGAATACAGCCTGCCCTGATGGGCAGGCTCAGTCTGTCGATAAAATCCAACGTGCATATTCTTCATCCGCCATTGCCATGCTTCGCATGGGCAATGGCTACGTTTTTTAGTGAGGTTGCGCGCGGAGCGCGCCCAGGGGCTGCGCCCCTGGACCT
>CALWWT010000033.1 GCA_944385325.1 uncultured Clostridia bacterium
TGTACTTGCAAACTGTAGGACTTCTGAATAAGCCGCTTATAACCTGAACTTTTTCGACAGCCTGAGGTGTATGCGCAAAAACGCATACACCTTTTTTCGATGGGATTGTTTCAGGATTATGCCTTGCTGCCGGCAGCTTTCAGCTGGCAGGCAAAGAACTTCGGAGCAAATTTGTACAGCAGCGAAACAACTACAACCACAATGATCGTGTTGGGAATCATGTAGGAACCGTTGTAAACAAAGCTGTACCACCATACATTGTTAAAGGTTTCCGGCATATATGCGCCCCACAGCCATGCGCCCGAAATGTAGCTGCATACAAACCGCAGCAGGCATACGACCAGCGAACCGACCGCAACACCGACCTGACGATGGCTGCCAAACAGATTGGCAACCGCGTTTGCAAGCCCCAGAACGGTAAACGCTAGGATGTAGTCCAGCATGATGCAGGCAAACTGGGTAAACAGCGTCGGGCAATACATGACGTTGGAAAATCCCAGCAGCATCTGCAATACCGAATGGACAAACGCGGTAAACGCGCCCCATTTGGTGCCATGGCGGAAGCTCATCAGCACCAGCGGAATCATTTCCAGCGTAATGCCGCCGCCATACGGCAGCGTAAAGAACGGGATGTTGGCAAGGATGGTCGCCAGCGCGATCATCAGCGCGCCTTCGACCAGGGTGAGGATTTTGGAATTGCTTCTCATGATAAAGAACCCCTTACAGTAATAGTACATAAAAACATTTCTGTCCAGCAAAAAAGCGCGCCGGTGAGAATACCACAAAGCGCGCTGACAGCTGTCCGTTTCTATCGGAAAACTCCCTACGCCGGCATTACCCGGATCAGGTTGGAGGGTCCTCTTTCGAGTCTCAGCAGATGAATCAATTTATTTAAAACCAGTTCATCTGCGCCCCTGTTTCTATGTCCTTATACAGTATAGCCATCCTGTCACATTTTGTCAAGTCCCTGCTGCGCCGAAGCACGGTAATCGGCTGGTGTCTGATGAAAAAAGCGCTCAAACAGCCGATAAAAATGGGTCATATTGGTAAACCCGCTCTGGGATGCCACCTCTGTCACCGGAAGCTCGCTTTCCCGGAGAAGCAGCGCCGCCTGTGCCATGCAAAAGCTCTGCCGGAACCCGGAAAAACTCTGTCCCAATTCCCTTTTCAGCCGCGCGCTGAGATATCCGGGACTGTAGCCGAAATGGGCGGCAGTCTCAGCAAGTGTAACGCTGCGATACCGGTTCTCGATATACCTTACGACACGATACAAGATATCCGTTTCCCTTATTCCATGCAATCCGCCTGCCGACCGCCGGATATCCAACAGCAAAACCGGGAAAAGCTGCTCGACCGCTTCACCCGAAAACGCATCCGGATCAAACGCTTCCTGCATCATCCGGCAGACAGTATCCCTTGCCGCCGACATTCCGGTATGCATCAGCAGCGGCTCTCCATTCCCTTCCCGGCAGCTCCTGTACCATTCTCCAAGCCAGCCGGCGGCTGGCTGCCCGCTATCAAACAGTTCAGCCGACAGGATCAGGTTTACACCGATATCTCCGGCACCGCAGGTATCGGTCCAGTGCAGCATCCCGGGCGGAATAAAAAAGAAATCACCCCTGGTCAGAACAGCCTGACCGTCCTTCCACCGATGGGTCACCGAACCGTCATACAGGTACATCACTTCGATATAATCATGGCTGTGAGGCGGCGTCGGCTGAAACCGTCCATGGGTAGACAGCCGGATTAACCGGGAAGTCTGTCCATGCAGCCGCAGATCTTCAGCAAAATGAATCATACTGCCGCTCATCCTGTTTTGAATTTCCGGATTGATTGCCCGTTCTTCCAGACGTATCTGGCGCAGAAAGGTATCCAGTCGGTCTTTATCCATCTGTACAGCCTCCTTCCGGTAAAATGCTAAAAAGCCGGATTTGAATATGAAAAAGTGTCGAAACGGATATATCCTTTCCCGGCTCTTTCCAGTATGATAATTATTATAGAAGAAAAGAAACGGATTTTCAACTATAACCGGTTTGGAAAGGATGTTGACGGTGAAAAACAGACGGATTACACAACTGCTTTCAGGCAAAGGCGACAACTATATCCTGCCCTTTATGTGGCAGCATGGAGAAGATGAACAGACCCTGCGGGAATATATCCGGGTCATCCGGCAGTCGGGATGCCGCGCGGTCTGTCTGGAAGCACGTCCCCACCCGGATTTTGCCGGTGACGGCTGGTGGCATGACCTGGACATTATCCTGCAAGAAGCTCAGCAGCTGGATATGAAGGTCTGGATACTGGACGATGCCCACTTCCCGACCGGATTTGCAGCAGGCAGCGTCAAACAGGCACCCGATGAACTGCGCAAACAATACCTTTGCTATGCAAGAGCGGACGTCTGCGGACCAAGTGCTGAAATCGAACTGAATGTCGGGGAAATGATCCACCCGTTTATCCTGCCGGCTGCCGGACCGTTTGCACAGCCGGACAAAAAGCATTATGACGATGATACGCTATTGCATGTCGTCGCATGGCGGGCAAAACCGTACGATAAAATGTCCGACCCGGTCGACCTGACCGGTCTGGTGGAAAATGGGAAACTCTACTGGCAGGTTCCGGACGGTTACTGGAAAATCTACGTCCTCTATACCACCCATAATGGGGTCGGACGGGATGACTATATCAACATGCTGGACGAAAAATCCTGTGCCTTGCAGATTGAGCATGTTTATCAGCCGCATTTTGCCCATTACGGGCATTTGTTTGGCAGTGTAATTGCCGGATTCTTCTCAGATGAACCGGCTATCGGCAATACCGTCGGGTTTGATTTTGACGAATCGATCGGCAGAAAGGAAATGCCGCTTCCCTGGAGCTGCCATCTGCCCGGTATGCTGGAAGAACGGCTGGGTGAAAACTGGATGGACCTGCTGCCGCTATTATGGCATCCGGCTGCGGATGCACAGCTGGGCGCACGCGTCCGGGTCGGGTATATGGATACCGTCACCCGGCTGGTTGAGCGGTGTTTTTCAAATCAGCTGGGCAGCTGGTGCGCCGAACACGGCGTGATGTATATCGGGCATTTAGTCGAAGATAACGACGTACATGCCCGGCTGGGGTGCTCGATGGGTCACTATTTCCGCGGATTGGGCGGTCAGCATATGGCAGGTATCGACAATATCGGCAACCAGGTGCTGATCGGCGGCGGCGACAGCCGGCGGATACCGCGCTTTGGCGGAACCGGCGACGGCGAGTTTTACCATTACGAACTGGGCAAACTTGGGTCTTCCCATGCCCACATCGACCCCAAAAAACAAGGACGCGCACTGTGTGAAAACTTCGGTGCGTACGGCTGGCAGACAGGCGTTAAAACCATGAAATACCTTGCCGACCATTTCCTTGTCCGCGGCATCAACTATTATACGCCGCATGCCTTTTCGCCCAAGGCGTTCCCTGACCCGGATTGTCCGCCGCATTTTTACGCGCATGGCGAAAATCCGCAGTTTAGTGCGTTTGGTCAGCTGATCGGATATATGAACCGGGTCTGCCATCTGATCAATGGCGGTATCTCGCTTCCGGATGTCGCGGTGCTCTATCACGCTGAAAACGAATGGGCAGGCGATTACCAGTCGGATAAGGCTGTCTGCCGGGAACTGACCGAACATCAGATCGACTTTGACATCATCCCGGCTGACCTTCTGGGCAATCTCTCCGGCTGGAACAGCTGTCTGAAAAACCGACAGCTTTGGCTGAACGGGCGCCCGGTGCAGGCGTTGGTCATTCCATACGCGCAGTTTATCCCGCGTGCAGCGGCTGATTTTATCCGGCAGGCAAAGCAATGCGGCTTTCCGGTCTTTTTCACCGAAAAAACGCCCGACGGCGTCAGCGATCTGGATGCCGGTCAGCAGGCGGATTATGCCCAGCTGCTGCAAAATACGCCCGTCGTCCCGACACACCTGCTTGCCGCTCGGCTAAATGAAACGATCTGCCGGGACATCTCGATCCAGCCTGATTTCCGCCGGCTCACCGTCTATCACTACCGCAGTGACGGAGACGTCCTGCTGCTGCTCAACGAGGACCCCGGAAAGACTTTTACCGGCGAGGTAACGGTCTGTGCAGAAGGAATGCCGGTGCAGTATGACGCGCTGGACAACTGTCTCCGTCCGGTCGAAAGCCGGATGGAAAATGGAAAGACCGTCCTTTCCCTCAGCCTTGCACCGCTGGAAATGGCGATTATCTCGTTTGACGGCGAAACTTCCGACATATTGCACGACTTCCCTTCTCCCGATCAGCAGACAGTCATCCGTCAGTTTACCGTATCCCGCTGTGCATCCAAAGCCTACCCGCAGTTTACCGACCCGGTTCCGATCGATGACCCGGTCAATATGGGACGGATATATCCGGACTTTTCGGGGTATTACCGGTATGAAGCGGATGTAACAGTCCCCGATTGCCGTCAAGCGATTCTGACCATTGCGGACGCCGGTGAAACGGTCGAACTGTTTGTCAACGGAGTTTCAGCCGGTATCCGTTTTGCACAGCCTTACCGGTTTGACATTTCCGCACTCCTGCGCCCCGGCGAAAACCGGATCACGCTGGACATCGCAACCATCCTTGAACGCAAAACCGCTGCGATGCAATCGGGACAGCCTGCCTTCTTCAAAAACTATCTGGCTTCTCCGACCGGTCTGCTCGGACCGGTGACGGTCAGCTACGCAGTGCCTGTGCTCCCTTGACCGCGTCGGTCGCTCGCGTTCCGACTCGCTCGGTCGTGATGATAACAACTTGAGCCAACGCGGTTTTTACACGCTGCGAATCCTGTGACGTTTTATGTATACGCATTACGCCGCCCGCTGTCATAAAGACAACGGGCGGCGTTTTCAGCGTTATTTCAAAAACAGTTCAATGACCGGAACTTCGACCGGCGGCTTGATGGCAGGAAGGCTTAAAACCAGTAGGTCCTCACTGCTGGAAAGACCATCGCCAAAATGCTCGACCTTTCCTTCGGTAAACCGCACTTCGCTGCCGTCATGCAAAAACTGCGCATATTCCACCTTTCCGGCGAAACCTTTCAGTTCCAAAAAAGCATACGGATACTGGAACAAATGGACATACAGCCTGCTCCCGTCCTCACTTTGGGTCAACCGGCAGCCAGCCGGAGCGGTAAATTCAGGGTCAGCCATCGTGCAGCCGTAAATCGACCGGCTGCAATACTTCATCCAGTCACCGATCGCCGCCAGGGCTTTGGTCGCGCGGTGGTCAAAATATCCGCGTGCAGTCGGGCCGACATTCAGCAGCAGGTTTCCGCCCAGCGAAACAGTCGTAACCAGCATCTGGATCAGCATTTCCGGCGACTTCCAGCTCATCTCATCCCGGTAATATCCCCACGAACCGGAAAAAGTCTGGCATGCTTCCCATGTAACCAGCTGTCCGTCATCATCGGTCAGCCAGGTCTGGGGCTGATACTGTTCCGGCGTCCAGAGGTCCTGTTCGATACCGGTGCGGTTATCGATCATAATACCCGGCTGCAAAGAACGCGCCAGTGCAATCAGTTTTTCCGCTTCCCAGTCGTCCTTGCCTTTTCCCTTCATCCAGGGCTTACCCGGCATGGTCATATCCGGATAGGAGAAGTCAAACCACAAAATATCGATCTTTCCGTAACCGGTCAGCAGCTCGGTCACCTGATCGCGCATATACTGGGCATACCGTTTCATATCACGGCCAACATTCTGCTGTTCAGCATCCGGGTCGTCTCTTCTCGGATGGTTCGGGTCGATGGTAAAATCCGGATGGTGCCAGTCGATCAGAGAATAATAAAATCCGATCTTCAGCCCTTCTGCCCGGAACGCATCGACAAACTCCCGTACAAGGTCGCGTCCTGCCGGCGTATTGGTCGCCTTATAATCGGTATACTGAGAATCAAACAGGCAGAATCCCTCATGATGCTTGGTCGTCAGAACGGCATATTTCATCCCGGCTGCCTTTGCCTGCCGCGCCCATTCACGCGCGTCAAACAGATCAGGGTCAAAGTGTCGGAAATACCGGTCATAGACCTCCTCCGGCGTGCGCTCATGGTTTTTGACCCATTCATGCCTTGCCGGAAGGGCATAGAGCCCCCAGTGGATAAACATTCCAAAACGGTCTTTCCGGAACCATCCGGTATCTCCCGGCGTCTTTTTTACCTGATAAACGGACATGGCAAACTTCCTTTCCGGCACACAGCCTGTCAGATTTTGTCTTACTTCAACGACAGTATACAACGTCCGAAAACCTTCGTCAAGGCATTTTCCATAAAAAATACGCTTCGTAAGCTTACGAAGCGTACATTCTGCATGATATCTAATCATCTTCGGTTGCTGCGGCGGTTCACCAGCATCATCAGCCGCAGCAGCTGGGTCACCGATACCGCCAGCGCTGCCACATAGGTCATCGCCGCCGCTGAAAGCACCTTCTGTGCGCCTGCCAGTTCCTCACCCTCCAGAAGCCCCTGCTGACGGATAGCGGTAAGTGCCCGCCGGGACGCGTCAAATTCGGTCGGGAGCGTCACCAGCTGGAAAATCGTGCTGAGTGCAAAGCAGGCAACCCCTGCATATGCCATCGCCGCAAAAAAATAGGAAGTCGCACCGAACAATAGCCCCAGCAAAATCAGCGGCATCGACAGCCTTGAGCCGATATTGGTGATCGGGACAATGGCTGTCCGTATCTTAACCGGCAGATAATTCTGCGCGTGCTGGACCGCGTGCCCTGCTTCATGACAGGCGACGCCGATTGCAGCAGTCGAGCTGCTGCCATAAACACTGTCCGAAAGCCGGATCACATTGCTTCTTGGGTCGTAATGGTCGGTCAGGCTTCCCGAAACCCGTTCAATCCGTACCCCATACAGCCCGTTATACCGCAAAACCGCCTCGGCAGCCTGTGCACCGGTCAGCCCGCGGGATGCATACTGGTTCTGGTACCGCGCAAAGGTGGATTTGACCCGTCCGCTTGCCCACAGTGCAAAGATCACTGCCGGTAAAACCAGTACGATATACGTCCAATCAAAATACAAAATATCTGCCTCCTCCAATATCCCCAGCTAAATATATCACAGCCGGGAGATATAAAAAGTATGCCGCACGACAGGCGATTCATGCAGCCTGCCATGCGGCAACCATTGTTTACCGGGAATAATTCATCATACTTTGGCCAGAATAGCCTTAGCCATTGCAAGGCCGATTT
>CALWWT010000034.1 GCA_944385325.1 uncultured Clostridia bacterium
GACGAATAATCGGTGACCAGCCCGTCGGATACCCCCAACAGGCTGTACAGATCACAGTTTGCCCTTTGCATCTCGTCATTGGTCAGGATGCGGATGTTGGAAAAACCTTCCCGGTCGATCAGCGACAGGTCCTGCGCCGGGTGGATCTTCGCAAGCAGCAGCGCATCCTCTTTCACCAGCAGCTCATTGACCTTTTCCATATCCGACCGCTTGCTGAGGATCGGCAGACCGGTCCCTTCCTTCGCCTCGGTGTCATTGTCGCCAAGAAAGGCGGACTGGCGGAAGGTCGGCAGCCACAAGATCAGCTTAGTATACTTCTTCTTGATTCCCAGCTGTCCAAGCGGGTCGCCGGGAACGAACATCGCGTCATTGCGCGGATGCCCGCAGACTATAACCTGCTCCCGTTTGCAGGAAAACGCTTTTTGCATGATCGGCACAAAAAAGTCCGACGCCGCCAGCACCAGCGTAAAAAAATTCTGGTCCTCGTCCGACTCGTAGTTGCCGATTTTTTTCAGCGGCGAACCATGCCAGACGTTGACGACCATCTGCCGGGCAGACGGTTTGATCGGGTATTTGCCGAACGAATAAAAAAAGTATCTGCCCGTCAGGAAGTGCCATACACCGCCCACATTTGAAACAAACCGGACATTCTTCGGGTGCTCCTTCCCTTCCCACAGTTCGCGGTCATTGACCGCGCAGATGATCCGGTAATCCTTCATCTCCGGGTGCCGCAGCCGCTCGTCATAGACCGCACGGACATTGTCCCTGAATCCCATATTGCTGTAAAATACAATCTTTTTTCTGCTTTTCGGCAGTATCCGGTTGACCAGGGTCAGGGCACCCGTCATCCGGCGAATCAGCTGTTTATTCATCTGTCTTCATCCAATCCGCACCGCTCAAGGTTTCCATCGGAAACCTTCAGGCTGTCGAAAAAGTTAATCGTTCGTTCTCTTTTTCCGCCATTGCCATGCTCCGCATGGGCAATGGCTACGTTTTTTTATGGGGTTGCGCGCCAAGGGCGCGCCCAGGGGCTGCGCCCCTGGACCTGCTTTCCGTCCTAGGGTAAACTTTGGATGAGTTTTAGCGATTTCCAAAATTCTCCAAAATACTTTTTCGACACTCTAAAGGTTTCCATCGGAAACCTTCTTGTCCTTTCAGCGGCGCAGTACCTTTTCATAAAAATTGCCGCGGGCGTTATTCGGCATCAGGCTGACAACCATCTGCCCTGCCGCCGCATAAAGAAATGACCCAAGTCCCGATATCCCGGTCTTGTGAATCGCCCAGCGGGCACGCACCGACGCTTTCATATAATCCCAGCCGCCGCGGCGTTTGTAAACATCCTCTCCGGCACGGAAATACAAAATAAAGTCCGGCAGATTGCAGCTTTTCGCACCTGCCGCCAGCATCCGCGCCCACAGGTAATAGTCCTCAAAGCCCGGCATATGCAGATAACCGCCTGCCGCCAGCACCGCGTCTTTTTTGAACATCACCGACGGATGGTTAAACGGGTTCCGGGTCGCGGCGTACCGCAAAATATCCTCATGCTCCACCGGCACCATCTTGCGGCGCAGGACGTTTTCCGTCGTGCCGGAAAACTCCAGCACCTGCCCGCCGCACAGCGTCAGCGCAGGATCGCGCTTAAACGCCGCCAGCTGCTTTTCAAACCGGTCGGGAAACGCGATATCGTCGGTATCCATCCGGGCAACCAGCGGATACTTACATTCCTTCAGCCCGTCCGACAGCGCTTTTCCAAGCCCGCGGTTTTCTTCAAACCGGATGACCCGCAGCTGCGGGCAGACTTTTAAAAACTCGCCGACAACCGCTTCCAGTTGGTCCGGAAGCTTCCCGTCCTCGACCAGGACGATCTCGTCCGGGCGCACCGTCTGGGCGGCAATACTTTGGATACACTCCCGGAACCAGTCGGGATTTTCCTTTTTATAAATGCTCATGAGTACAGAAAACTGCATAGCTTTTCCTCTTTACCATCTGTTTTTCATCAGAAAAACCTGTCTTCAGATTCACATATATAAGGTTATTATACCAACATTCCCCTGACCGGTCAAGTATCTGAGACAAGTTTTCCCCAAAAACGCCAAAACCCTCAGCCTTTTGCGGCTGAGGGCAAAATTTACATCAACGGTGCAAATACTTTCAGGACATTCCGCAAAACCCTCCGTCCAAACGGTACCGCACGGCAGTCCTCCAAGGTGATTTCCTGGGAAATCTCCTGCGTATGCTCAAAATCCCGGTAAATCGCGCCGATGCTTGAGCTGCGGTACAGCCAGGTCGCGCATTCAAAATGCAGGTACAGGCTGCGGTAGTCCAGGTTGATCGTCCCGACAACTGCATAAAGGTCGTCCGATACAAAGCTCTTTGCGTGGATAAATCCCGGCGTGTACTCGAAAATCCGCACGCCGGCTTCGATCAGCTGCGGATAGTGCGCCTGGGATACCATATGCACATACCACTTGTCCGGGACATGCGGCGTGATGATCCGCACGTCCACACCGCTCTTCGCCGCATTGGTCAATGCCGTCATCATCTCGTTGCTGATGATCAGATAGGGCGTTGTGATATAGACATACTTCTGCGCACGGTTGATCATGTTCAGATAGACATTCTCCCCAACCGGCTCATTGTCCAGCGGGTTGTCGGTAAACGGCTGCACCAGCCCGTCCGACGGCATCTGGATGTCCTGGTGGATCTGAGGACGGTAAAGCTCAAAATCCGTCCGCTCCCCTCTGACAAAATCCCACATCGTCAAAAACATGACCGTCAGGCTCCAGACCGCGTCCCCTTTGAGCATAATCGCCGTGTCTTTCCAGTGACCATAGATCTCGTGGACGTTGATGTACTCGTCCGCAAGGTTGATGCCGCCGGTAAATCCGGTGTGCCCGTCGATCACACAGATCTTGCGGTGGTCACGGTTGTTCATCCGCAGGTTCAGCACCGGTATGAACGGGTTGAAGACACAGGCGCGGATGCCGTAGCTTTCCAGCAGCTTGTCATACCCGTCCGGCAGCTTGAAGATACAGCCGAGGTCATCGTACAGTACCCGGACATCGACCCCCTGTGCCGCTTTCCGGCGCAGGATGTCCAGTATCGCGTTCCACATCTCGCCTTCTTCAATAATAAAGTATTCCAGAAAAATATAATGCTCGGCTTTTTCCAGCTCTGCCAGCATCCGCTTCCAGCTCTTTTCACCGATCTCATGATACTCGCACATCGTATGGCTGTACACCGGGCAGTGGGCGCCCCGCTCAATATAGCCTGATTGCAGCGCCGCTGTCGGGTTCTCAGCGTACAAAAGCTTTTGCAGATGCTCATGCGGTGCGTCGTAATAGAGCATCTTCTGCATGATGACCGCCATCTTTTTCTTGGTATGCCGCGACAGCCGGCTGGTGCCAAACAGCAGATAAAACGGTCCGCCGAAAATCGGAAACGCCATGATCAGGACAATCCATGCGATCTTGTACGCCGGGTTCGACCGGCTGGTCAGGATCGCAAATACCGCCAGCAGGCTTGCCAGCACCGATGCAATATAAAACCAGCTGGAATAGGAACTGAACCGCACCTGGAATACCACCATCGTCGCAACCTGCGCGATCAGCAGCAGTGCTACGATGACCACCCGGCGGAATATAAACTGCGAAATCTGTTTTGCCTTCATCTATCCTCTACCTCTCCGGCAGTATTACAGCGCATTCGGGTCCAACTGCTTTTTCCCCAGCCGTTTGTATACCACCTCCCGCAGCAGCGCGTACAGCACCGAAGAAAGCGGTATGAAAAACAGCATCCCCGGTATCCCGAACATGCTTCCGCCAATCGAAACCGCTGCCAGTACCCAAATCGACGGCAGCCCGACCGCGTTGCCGACAACATGCGGATAGATCAGCTGCCCTTCGATCTGCTGCAAAACCAAAAACATGATAATAAACCAGATCGTCCGCTCCGGAGCTGCCATCAGAATCAGAAACGCCCCGACCGCACAACCTAAAAATGATCCGAATATCGGTACCAGCGCTGTGAACCCGATGAATACACCGCACAAAAGCGCGTACGGGAACCCAAAAAGCGTCATCGCAATGAAAAACAGCGTCCCCAATATGACCGCTTCGGTGCACTGTCCCGATAAAAAACGCGAAAAGGTCTTGGAGGAAACCGACGCGATCCGGATGATCTGGTCGCAGACACCATCCGGCAAAAAAGCGTACAGGATCATCTTGATCTGCCGCCCCAGCTGCTCTTTGCGCATCAGCAGATAAATCGAAAAGACCAGCCCGATCACCACCGAAACCACTCCGCCGACCAGTGACGATGCCGTTCCGAAAATGCTCTCGATCAGACCGCTTTCCTCAATCATCGTGACTGCCTGCGTGCTCAGCTTTGCCCAGTCCAGCTCCAGCCCTGCGACATATTCCGTCAGCTGCTGGTTGCCTTCCAGCAGCTCGATCGCCCATTTCTGCGCCGACTCAAAGTATCCCGGCAGCGCTGCCAGCAGCGCCGACGCCGTCCGCCCAAGCTCCGGTATCACCATCCCAAAGACAAACGCAATCGCTGCCGCTACCAGCAGCAGCGTCACCGTCAGGCTGATCGGACGGCGAAAACGCGACACGTCCAGCTTTGCCCGCTCTCCCGGAAGCAGACCCTTTTGTTTGCCGGTCTGCCGCTCCTTCACCGCTTTGTGCCCACCCGGCAGCGTATTCAGCAGCATCTCGCCGGCTTTGTCCTGCAATTCGGTTTCCTTAATTATAACCGTCTCAATGACCGAAGTCTTCTTATCAGGAAACAGAAAACGCTCGATCGCCCGCAGCGGTACATTCAGGATAAACGCAACCACGCCGCCCAGTACGAACGGCTCTACAATCGCTCCTGCCCAGGATAGCCCCTGTGCCAGTACCGTCAGATGCTGCACCGCAAAGTTGAGCAGTACGCCAAACGCCACGACGGCAAGCAGTTTTCGGAACAACTGTCGGTCAAAATTCACGCAACCATCCCCTTTTCACATTCAATTATTTTCATTATACACCTTTTTTCGGTATTGTCACGGATAATTTCATGACACATCGGTAAATTTTTCAGCAAATCTTCATATCTCTGACATAAATATCAAAATCCCCTGTCCCTTTTACAGAACAGGGGATTTCAGACTGTCGATAAAATCCGATGTGCATACTCTTCATCCGCCATTGCCGCTTGCTGCGGCAATGGCTACGTTTTTAGGGGAGGTTGCGCGCTTACGCGCGCCCAGGGGCTGCGCCCCTGGACCTGCTTTCCGCCTTATGGTAAACTTTAGTTTAATTTTAGCGATTTTAAAAATTCTCCAAAATACTT
>CALWWT010000035.1 GCA_944385325.1 uncultured Clostridia bacterium
TCTGTGCTTTCAAGGACGGAAAAATCGCGAAGTTTGGAACGGTTGAGGAGGTGATGACAAGGGAAAACCTGTCGGAAATCTATCAGGTTGACTTTGAAATCCTGAATATTGCGGGAAAACCGCTGTCTATCTACTACTAATCGTTTGTTTTCAGTACTTTTCAGAAAAGGAGTATCATGTCATGAAAAAGTTTATTTCAATTGCTCTGGTTGCGGCAATGGCGCTCAGCCTTGTTGCCTGCGGTTCACAGAATAATGTAGGTGGAGAAAGTGTATCCGGTTCTTCGGACACTGCGCAGCAGTCCTCTGCCGAAGTATCCGCAGAGTCTTCTTCGGAATCTGCTGCATCTACTTCTACAGAGAGTGTGCCTGAAACTGTAACAATTACAACACTGAACGCGGCGAAAGAAGAAACAGAGTTGGAAATAGACTACGATCCGCAGCGGATCGCGATTTTGGACATGGCTTCGCTGGATATCCTGGATGCCCTTGGCGTTGGAGACCGTGTTGTCGGTACGGCAGATACAAGCCTTGATTACCTCCAGGATTACATCAATGACGAGATTGATAATCTGGGTACCATTAAGGAAGCTGATCTGGAAGCGGTCATGGCCTGTGAACCGGACGTGATTTTTATCGGCGGACGGCTTGCCTCCAGCTACGATGCACTCAGTGAGATTGCACCGGTCGTCTATCTGGCAACGGATACTGAACTGGGTGTAGTGGAAAGTGTCCGTAATAATGCGCAAACAATTGCCAGCCTGTTTGGTCTGGAAGAAGAGGTTGACACACTGATGGCGGATTTTGACAGCCGTGTTTCGGCTCTTGCAGAGTTTGCAGCCGGTAAAACCGCAATTGTCGGTATGGTTACCAGCGGCAGCTACAATGTTCTGGGCAACGATGGTCGGTGCTCAATTATCGGTCGTGAGATTGGATTTGAAAATATCGGCGTCGATGCGCAGATTGATACCTCTACCCACGGAAACGAAGCATCGTTTGAATTTATTGTCGATAAGGCTCCTGAATACATCTTTGTCATGGACCGTGATACCGCCATCGGCACCGAAGGTGCCAAACTGGCACAGGAGATCATGGAAAACGAACTGGTCATGGGCACAGATGCATATAAGAACGGAAATATCGTTTATCTTGCGCATCCTGCTGTCTGGTATACCGCTGAAGGCGGAATTACCGCACTCGACCTGATGCTTTCTGACCTTGAAAGCGAACTGTTGAACTGATTATTACAGACAGATTCCTGTTTACAGATTCTCTCATAAAAACAGAATCCCTCCGGTAAAGAAATCCTTTTCCGGAGGGATTCTGTGTTGCATGGGCTGTTACAGCATAACAGGTTTTCCGCCGTCTGCCGCTGATTCATATACAGCGAGCATCAGGTCGAGGGTATTGCGGACACTTGCAAGGTCATTTTGGAAGGGAAGATTTTCTTCCAGACAGTGATAGAAATCGGAGATACAGGCATAATGTCCGGCACCCCAGTAATCCTTTCCAAGATTGCAGTCGGAAGTATAGGTTATCCGTTCAACCGGCTCACCGGGACGGCGGATGGTGACCTCGGTTTCTTCCATCCGGACGGTCATTTTTTCGCAGGACAATTCAATCAGTACCGGAGAATTTGCGCTGTAGGCAGTGGTGGCATAGAAAATTCCCGGAACACCTGCATAGTCAACCAGTGCGTCGACGGTATCTTCCACCTCAATGACGCCTTTTAAATGGCGGTTGACGCATATCGCTTCCACCGAAACCGGACGCCCGACAAAATAGTTCATCAGATCAAGGGTATGAATCGACTGGTTGATCAGTGCGCCGCCGCCTTCGGTATCGAGTTTCCCTCTCCAGCCGCTTTCGGTGTAATAAGGTGCATCCCGATGCCAGGTGACAAATCCGCGGATTCCTAAGATATGGCCGGTTTCTCCGCTTTCAACCATCGATTTGAGTTTCTTTGCCGCGTCAATATACCGGTTCTGGAAACAGACACCGACCCGTGCGCCGCCGTCTTCCAGTGCAAAGAGCGCTTTCTGCTGTTCGCGGCTGATTGCCGGCGGTTTTTCCATAAAGACGTGGATACCGCGCCGATGCGCTTCTTCCGCCATCGGAACATGCAGATAATGGGGCGTACAGATGTGCAGTACATCGATCTGTTCGTTATCCAGCATCTGTTTTAGTGAAGGATAGGCGTGCAGCCGGTATTTTTCTGCCATTGCCGCAGCTCTCTCAGACCGGATATCGGCACAGGCAATCAGCGCCACATCCGGCAGGTCATTCAGTACCGCGGCGTGAACGGCAGCGATTCCACCGCAGCCGACGATCGCTGCTTTTCGCATAAGGATTCCTCCTCAGATTTTATTGAGAATATCAATCAGTGCGTCATGCGCAAGGGCAAAGGCTTCGTCGCCAGTCAGAACAGTGTCACGGTGGACAGCGTCCTTTTCCAGACCACTAAGACCAGTGAAGTTGGTCAGATGCGGCTCAAGGGACAGGAATCCTGTGTATCCGTCAGCCTTGAAGCTGGCGAGTATTTCCGGCAGATGTCCGTCACCCATTCCGGGCGGCACAACGGCTCCGGTTTCGGAAACAGCGTCTTTGATATGGATATAGTCAACATACGGTTTCAGCCGCTCATAAGCGGGAATAGTTTCCATACCGCACTGAATGAAATTTGCAAAGTCAAAGACTGCCCTGAAATGGTCGCAGCCGAGATTCTCCATCAAATCCAGGCAGCGCAGATCGGTATCGCCATAAATGTCTTTTTCATTTTCATGCAGCAGCACAATGTCCGCCTTTTCAGCCTCCTCAATGAGGACTTTCAGCCGTGCAAATACTTCATCCCGGTAATCGGCAGGGTCGGCATCTTTGGGCATATAAAAGCTGAACATCCGGATATAACGGGTATTCAGGGTTTTGGCAGTTTCGAGCAGCTTTCTGAAAGTTTCCAGATGCGGCGCAAAATCGTCGGTGATGTCGATCTTTCCAATCGGCGAACCGATGGAAGAAATCTGCACACCGGCTGCATCCAGCTTTTCTTTGACCACTGCTACTTCATCGGCGGACAGTTCGGTGATATTTTTGCCGTCAACGCCGCGAATCTCAATATATTTCATCCCAAGCCGGGAAATGACCTGCATCTGTTTGTCAAAATCCGGTGAAATTTCATCCGAAAATCCCGACAACTGAATCTGGTTGAACATAATCTGTATCCTTTCCGGAAAATATATCATAATAGAATTTTTTTGCAAACAAGCCCTGCGCCTGTCTTCATAAATTCTGACAGACGCAGGGAACCGTGTGTTTAATATGTGCCTTCGGTATCAAAATGGACGCTTTCGCCGGTTTTGATCTTGGAACCTGCGATTTTCTCACTGAGTTTTTCGTAGAAAAGATCTTCGTCAAGCGGCAGGGTGACCGGCTGTCCCAGCCAGCTGGAAAGGTGCATACAGTTGGAAAGGGTCAGTCCGTTGATGCCTTCCTCACCTCTTGCAACCAGCGGTTCGCCGCGCAGGATATGCCCGGCAAATGCTGCCAGTACGCCATTGTGCTGCGGATTGAGACCATCGGTTTCCACCTCGATCCATCTGCCTTCCGGCTGTGCAAAACCTTCTTTGGAGGTAAAGCAGAATTCCCGTTCGCTGACATCCAGTTCATAAACCGACAGCTTGAAATCATCACAGACGATCTTTGCTTTGTCCATTGTGATTTCAAACCGGTTGGTGCCGGGCGCGTCGCCAGTGGTGGTGATGAATACGCCGGTTGCGCCGTTTGGATATTCGAGATAGGCGGTGACGTCGTCTTCTACCTCAATATCATGCCATTTGCCTTCATGGCAGAAAGCGGTCACCTTGCTGGG
>CALWWT010000036.1 GCA_944385325.1 uncultured Clostridia bacterium
TGTGCAAGGTGCTGTTTTCGGCTCTATTTTTTTCTTAGGAAAATGAAAGGGGCGGTTGTTGTAATCGTAGAACTTGCTGGAATATGGCAAAATCCGCTTTATTTCTCCCTTTTCGGATTGTAAAATAGTATTACGCCAAGCAAACAGGAGGGGGTGAAATGAACAGAAAAGTCGATACAACCTATTTTCTGAACGACCCTCGCAAGTTTGACAGCGTAGAACAGGCAGAGAAAGAATTAACCCGACTTCGGGCTGTGTGTATTAGGTTAAAGAGGAAACAGGACGAGGACATAACCTTTCTGCTCGGCCTATCTGTTACGAGTTCACAGTGGTACGGCAAAATGGGTTATGACAAGCCAAAGAGCGAGGGCGGCAGGAAACGCTTTCTCTGTTCTGAAAAGCGCATACACAACGGCGAGCGGGTAACGCCCTGCACAGACGAGCCGCCGCACCTTCATATCATGGTGGAGGGCTACGGGGCAAGCAGTTGCGCCGAGCGCATTATAGAGAGCATGAGGAAAAGCCATCCAGACTGCAAATATTCTAAACAGCACTTGAAAACAGCAGAACGGATAGCGCAGACAACAGAATATATCGAGAGGCAGAGTACAATTTTGCGTCGTGTATAACGGGCAAAATTGTACGCTTCTCATTTAGGGAGCATTTTCTAAAGCCATTGTGCTGTGGGGCTTTTACGGAAGTCTGCAAAAGGCGGTGAAGTGTTATGTAATAACAATGCCCAGGCTATCCAGAATATCCTTACGATAGCCAAGCCCCTGATAGGTACCTTCCGACTCAGCGGTGAAGTCCTTACCGATGATACACTTGACGACCAGCATCTTGCCGCTGTCGGCAGTTGCCTCGCGGCGGCCTTCCTCATTGGATTCAAGGTATGCCATATAGTTGGGCATATACTGACGGATCAGGCTGTCGTGATCGGGATAGATAACACCGTCTTCAACACCAGTCTCGACGCCGCCGGGGTACAGGACGCCGGGGTAAACGATATCGGGATAGTCACCGGAGGAGAGCATGATGCCCAGCTTGTCGTTGACCTCTTCCAGGCTGACCGGGACCCAGTTGACATGCACACCAGTCATTTCCTCTGCCTTTTTAACGCCTGCGATCTCGTTCAGGTCGCTGACAACCGAGCCGCTGTAGGTAACATAGACTTCCAGTTCGGCGCCGTCTTCCGAAATCGGGAGAGTCAAGGGCTCAGGCTCGCCGGTATAGCTGCCATCTCCGCTTTCCTCGCCGCCAGTCGAAGCTGCGTCGGAGGCAGCAGAGCTGGAAGAACTGGAATCATTGGATTTGCTTCCGCAGCCAGCAAAAGAAGCGGTCAGCAGAGCGGTACAGAGCAGGATAGCCAGATACTTTTTGGATTTCATAATGAGACTCCTTTCAGATTCATCAAATACGTTTCCGTATATTCAACTTGTTTGAAATAGACAGTTGCTGTACAAACAGCTCAGGCTTTTACAGCGCCGATCGTCATACCGGTGACAAAGTATTTCTGGACAAAGGGATAAACCAGCAGGATCGGCAGGGTCGAAACAATGATTGCCGCATATTCAACGCCGCGTGCATAAACCGTCGCGTTGGAGACGCTGGAGGAGGAGGTGATCTCCTGGCTGGACTGGAAGAGGATCTTGCGCAGTTCCATCTGCAGCGGATACAGTCCCGTTTCCGTCGGCAGGTAGAGCAGTGCGGACATGTAATCGTTCCACTTCATGACGATGGTGAACAGCATGATGACCGCAAAGGTCGCCTTGCACAGCGGCAGGATGATCTGAAACATGATGACAAAATCATTGGCACCGTCCAGCCGGGCAGCTTCTTCCAAAGCACCGGAGATTTCCTGCATCGAGGTGCGCATCAGGATGATGTTGAAGACGCTCAGTGCGCCGGGAACGACCATCGCCGCTACGGTATCTACCATGCCGATGCTGCGGATAACCATATAGGTGGGAATCATGCCGCCGTTAAACAGCATTGTGAAGGAAATGATTAACATGAAAGTATTTCTGTAATAAAACCGGCTTCCCGAGAAGACAAATCCGGCTATGACGGTCAGTACACCAGTGAGGGCACAGGAAAGAATGATATAAAAGATGGTGTTGCGATATCCGCTCCACAGTGTCTTGTAAGAAAGGATCATCGAATAGGCGGTGAGGTCCACTCTTTCAAGCGGAGCGATAATCAGACCCTTGGAGACGTTGACCTGGGTGGGGTCGCTGATCGAAGCCATCAGGACGTGCCAGATCGGGATAAAGCAGACAACGGCAATCGCTGTCAGGATGATGACCGCGATGACAAGAAAGAGTGCACGGGAAGGTGTCACCCTGTTCAATTTTGACTGTTTCACGTTGATTCCTCCTTAGAACATCGCTGTATCGGTCAATTTTTTGGTAATCGCGTTGGTGGTCATCAGAAGAATGGTGCCGATGATCGAGTTGAATAAACCAACTGCCGTTGAAAGACCATAGTCAGCCTGGGTCATGCCCATTCGATATACATAGGTATTGATGACGTCGGAATACTCATAGTTGGCTGGGCTGTACAAAAGCAGGATCTTATCCGCACCGACCGAGAAGACCGCGCCCATCCGCAGAATCAGCATCATAATGATCATGGTCGAAATTCCGGGAAGGGTGACATGGATCATCTGTTTCCACTTTCCTGCACCGTCGACACGGGCTGCCTCATACAATTCCTGATCGACCGAACTCAGCGCCGACAGGTAGATGATCGAACCATAACCCAGTCCCCGCCACATATTCTGAAGAACGTAGATCAGCCAGAAGTTCTGTTTTTGATTGATGAGGTTGACGGATTCTCCGCCTACAATGTTGGCAACCAGGACCGAGATCGGTCCGCCTGCCTCAGTAAAGTCCATGACCAGTCCACAGGCAACAACTGCTGATATGAAGTAAGGCATATAGCTGATGGTCTGGATGGTTTTCTTAAAATATTTTTCGTGGATTTCATTGAGCAGCAGCGCGAAGATGATCGGGGCTGGGAAGTTGACCACCAGATCCAGTACGCCGATCGCGATCGTGTTGCGGATCAGACGACCTGCATATGGACCGGAGAAAAAGTTGACAAAATTCTCAAATCCGACCCATTCGCTTCCAAAAATACCTCTTTCGGGTGAGAAATCCTGAAAAGCCATCAGCAATCCAACCATTGGCGCATAGTTGAAAACAGCAAAGAAGGCAAGTACAATCACCAGCAATATGTAGATCAGCTTGTTGCGGCGGATATCCAGAATAAGATTATGAGGAACCGCCCTGACGCCGCCGCCTATAATATATCCACCCGTTACCGGTCTGGAGGCAGAAGCGCCGATTTTTTCCGCTTTCTCACGTTTTTTCATCTTACTTGTTCCCTCCTGTTTATACAATCAGCAGACGTCTGTGATTGAGGTGGTGTCCCATCTCCGGCATAAACACGACCTCCGGCTGATCTGGGTCTGCCATCTCCTCCATCTAAGGCGGCATATACGAATGGGTTACACAATAACCATAGGTAATATCGTGATAGCCCTGCGCAAGACCGCCTTCTTTGGCTACAAACAAGGTCGCGGGCTCAAGCGGATGCCAATGTGTTTTCCAGTCGCCGCGCATCTGTTCTGCGGTGTAATCCTCTCCGCCGATCCGCCATACGATCTGATCTTTGGTGAAAACCTCTCCGTCAATTACCAATCTGCCGGGCTTGATCTGGCTCAGAAAAACGCCCCGGTAGTAGGGCAGGCGAATCTTCAGCTGAAATCCGATGACCTTGCCGTCCTGACAGACATTCCGAAAACCAACCGACTGAATAACCTGTTTTTCCATCGCTTATTCCCTCTCAATCTCCAAGAATATTTTTCATCATGATATGGTGGCGGCGGAGCATCTCACCAACCTCATATCCCTGATCGTATTTATCCGCGCCTTCATATTCACTGAGAAGATAGCCATTCCATCCATAGTCCATCAGGATCTGCAAAATCCGATCATAGGGAATCGTTGTCTCGTGGAAGTTTTCATCCACATTGAAGTATTTTGCGTGAATGCAGGCAACATACGGCAACAGCGGGATCAGGTCTTCCGGTTCATTGGGAACGAATGTCGGGCTTCTCCACTCGCCTTCCTTGAACTTGTTGCGGAAAACACTGAAATCGATGTTCAGCGCAAAATTTTTGGTACCGGTTTGCTTGATAAAGTCGACATAATCGGTGACCATCTGGCTTTTGAGGTTGGTCGGTGTATGAATTTCCGGGCACATGACCATATCCAGTTTTTCAGCCAGCGGCAGCGCACCCTTGATGATTTCGCGCCAGTTGGTGACCGGCTCGAGCGCTCCATTGATGACCGGCATTTTGGTTCTCAGGATGTGGAACCCCAGCCGGTGCGCCAGCCGGATGTCACGCTTGAGAAATTCAACCGATTCTTCGGTCGTCAATTCACGGTCCTGCAAAATGTGGGAGTCTACCCAGTGACCATATTCAACCGGCTCCAGCTGATATTTGTCCAGCAGTCCAAACCATTTGTCCACCCATTCCTGCGTTGGGTACGGGTAATTTTCAATATGGGTATTTGCCAGGATCTCAATACCATGCGCGCCCATATCACATATACCTTCCAGGCATTCTTCAAGATTTTTCTCAAATCCAAACTCTGCCGAGTAGCTGTAAAGTGCCACGCCGCGCTTGGGTCCCATTTTGCTGTAATGATACATCTATGATCCACCTTTCATATTCAAGAAAATTTTGGTTGTTCCTGATGGTTACTCACCACAATTTGTTTACAGTGAATAGTCAAAATGGTATGAGTTTTTCCTTTTGCTTGACAATTATTGTACACTTTCACGTTCAAAAAAACTTCTCATTTCCTTCGCATTTACTATTACTTTTTGCATCACTTATTGCATTTTGAAAACAGAGTATCGACTGTATTTGAAATTTATATACATAATTTTTGCATTTCAATAAAATACTGTCCAATTTGCAATAAATATTATTTGAAAAACTGTCTTTTATTTACAATAAAATAGCTGTGATGAAATTTGCATTTCATCACAGCTCAGGCTATCGATCAAGTCAATCGGGTTAATTTAAGTTTGGTTCTATAACAAAAGTTGGGGTAAGCAGACCGCCATTGCCGCATAATCTGCGGCAATGGCTACGTTTTTTATGGGGTTGCGCGCTTACGCGCGCCCAGGGCAGGCTTCCGGTAGGAGCCTGCCCTGGGCCTGCTATAAAGTTTTCCACTTCATTTCAATGTCAAATTGAAAAAGCTTACCCCAACTATTGACAAAGAGCCCAAAAAATTAGCCGGAAAGATTTCCTTTCCGGCAGCGGCATTTCTGACCGCATTGATATCTGGCTCTATAATAAAAGTTAGGGTAAGCAGATATAGGATCGTTTACAACATATCGCAGCCGCTTTTTCATAAAAGCAGCAAAAACGGCAGCTTGAGCGGTCAGTCGATCACGATTTTAAGACAAATTGGATAATCGGTCTGAATATCACCATTGAGCTGAATATTTAAAGCCTCGGCGGTTCTTTCAAAGGTAACCGGGACGTCGTCATATCCCAGCACAGAGATGCTGCGGATATCAAAATCACCCGTGCCGGCATTGGTTGTATCCTTTTGGCGGTAACTTCTGATTTTTACCAGATGATCTTTTGGGAATTTCATTACAAACGCGTACAAAACACTGTTTTTATAGGTAAACCGTATATCTTCACTGGTAAACGAATTGCGGTTTACATCGGTAAATGCACCTTCGGCAATGCGTGTCGGTCCTTCACCGTAAATCTGCCAGTATCTGGTCCCATAAATAGCTTCACCATTCACCTTAAGCCACCTGCCAATTTCAAGAAGGATCTGTGTTTCTTCCCGGGTAATGGTTCCATCCGCTTTAGGACCGACATTCAAAAGCAGACAGCCGTTTTTACTGACAATATCCACCAGGTCGCACACAATATCCACCGGTTTTTTAAAATCATTATTTTCGGTAAATCCCCACGAATTTTTAGCAATAGCGGTATCCGTCTGCCAAAGGTCAGGGCGGATATTTTCCAGCTGTCCGCGTTCCACATCGAACACAGCCGTACCGTACGCAAACGCGTTATACTTATAGTTGATGGCGACTCCGGCGCCCCATTCGGCAGCATGGTTATAATAATAGGCAGCAAATTTTTTCAGATATGGCTTGAAGCCCACATTGTGAATCCACCAGTCAAACCAGACGATCTTGGGCTGATAGCGATCGACCAGTTCACAGATACGGGCAAGCCATTCTTCGCAGTGTTCTGTGGCAGGAGGAGCGCTGTGGATATCATGGGTCTTATCCATCGTGACCTCGCTTTGCTGTCTGCCATAAAAATCCTGATAATCAGGGTTCTGCACATCCGAATCCAATTCCAGACCGCCGTTAAAAAACCAGCAGTGTTCTGCCCTGTGATAAGAGACAGCAAACGTCATATTTCTTTTTTCAACAGCCTGTTTAAGTTCGCCGATAATATCCCGGCACGGTCCCATATTTTTTGCATTCCATCTGGAGAGCCCGCTATCGTACATTTGAAATCCGTCGTGATGTTCCGCGACCGGCATAACATACCTGGCACCCGATTGTTCAAACAGCTCTGCCCACTGTTCGGCGTTAAAATGTTCTGCCTTGAACATCGGGATAAAGTCCTTATATCCAAACTGATCAAGCGGACCATAGGTTTCCAGATGATGGCGGTATTCTTCGCTGCCTTGCTGATACATATTCCTGGGATACCATTCGCTTGAAAATGCCGGCACGCTGTAGACGCCCCAATGGATAAAGATGCCAAACTTTGCGTCCCGGTACCATTCTGGAATTTCATACCTGCTCAAAGACGCCCAGGTATCCTTATATGGACCATTTTGAATTACCTGTTCCACCTGCTGCAATTTTTCTTGAATCGTCATGGTCATCAAGTCCCTTCAAAATCCTAAAATATGCGTAACAGATCAAGAGCCAGCGCAGGCAGACCATTCCAATCCCCCCAAAAGCCCCTGCCATGTTCCCCATTAGGGCAGCTTTTGCACCATATATCCTGCCGCAGCCCTTGCTTAACGCCATTAAGCCGTGTCCGGCACAACCTCTTGTCTAACATTATACCTCAAAAAGTCCATTCCGCACTACAAAACCGCAAAAAACTTTTCTTAACTATAGCGCAGTTCTTGCAGCAAGGCTAAAATTTCTGCCGCTTAAGGTTCCCTTGCCAGTCTGGTAATCAAATCATAGGCAAATTTCAGTTCTTCCATTGAACAATGCTGCTGTACAAAATGGGTCGTACAGCAAATCCAGCGCCTGCCCTTCAACAGTGAAAATACCCGCCTGATTTCCGATTCCAGCCTTTCATAATCACCAAACCCCAGCGTCGTTTGAATGCAGACGCCGCCAAGGATAGCGAACCGATCGGCATACTTATCCAGATACAGATCATAGGACATTCCCGCACTCTCCTGCCACGGATGCACCAGATCCAACCCAAGTTCGACGATCCCATCCGCCACAGCCGCAATGCATCCATCCGAATGCAGACTGACAAGGGCACCTTTTGCATGTACAAAACCCACGACCGATTTCATCGGTTGGAAGATTAGATCCTGCCAGGTTTCTGTGCTGAACATCAGTGATTTTTGTGCTCCCCAGTCATCGGAGAGATGGATCATATCCACACCCAGTTCGATGCAGTTTGCGGCAAATTTTTTAGTCCACTCAGCCTGCCGTCGGTAGAGTTCTCTGAGCTCCTCCCGATACAAAATGGTGTAGCAGAGATGGTCTTCGATGCCGAAAACGCTATTAAAGTTCTCAAAAAAGCCGGGTGTCTGCACATAGCAGAACCGATCCCTGGCTTTATGGTGCGCAAGGGCTTTTTTGATATCCTCATACAGTGCCATATCGTCCGGATCGGTCAGTGGGATATCCAGGGCGTCTTCCGGTGTGACCTCACCTTCCTGCCGGCGAATTTCCTCATACTTTTCATAGAAAAAGGGAGAAGGACCACTAAACAGATGTGCCATATCAAATCCATAGTCATCCTCAAATTTTTCCACCGAGCCAAACGCCTGAGCGATCTGATCCTTCAGGTTCATGAACAGCCACCCATAAACCGGCGTCCGGTCAACCGAAAGTCCACGAATTGTACGATAAACTCTTTCCTTTGATGTCATATGCTATACCTCGCTTTGTTTTTTAGTACAGGTTTCGGGGAATCAATACCTTGGCTGGTTATAGTATACTATAAGGATCTTCGCAAAAAAACCGGTGACTTTGTATATTTTAGGGGGTAAATTTGTGTACCAAAAAAATGATCCCATAATATAAAAGTTGAAATGCACAGATCCACCTTCAAAAACGGCGTCTGGCTTTCACAACAAACGGAAAAGCCCTTAGGACCCTGCAGGGTCCTAAGGGCTATACTGATTACGGCAAATAAATCCACCTGATATTTTTATCCGCGCAGACTTTCCATTGTAAAGACGATTACAGCCTGTCCATATTTTGCCGTAAAGGCAGGCTGACCAAAAGTACGCAGGGTAAAGGGCTTATACTCCACCTCTTCGTTCTGAATCAGGTCACAGAGGGTAATCATATCCCGCACCTTGCCCAGGTCATTCGGGCAATAGTGATCACCATATGGGAAATAACCGCCTTCCTGTTTGCGGTGACCGTTCATCATGACGACGCCTTCATATTCCGGTGCGCTCATCCGCTCAAGGAAATGCACCAGGTTCTGTTTATACACCGCAAGGCTGGTCGCGCCGATAACCTGCATCCAGACGCCGAGTGCATCGCCGCAAAGGGCGATCTTCCGCTTTTTGTCCAGATAGACGACACTGCCGGGCGTATGTCCGCCCAGATCAAATACCTCTACCTGATAACCGCCGCCCAGGTCGATGACATCGCCGTCCTTGACCGGCATCAGCTGCGGACGGGAATAATCCTTTCCGCCATAAGCCTCTTTCAGGCGCGGACCATCCAACAGGAAGGTATCCTTTTCACTCATATAGTATCGGTCAAACTTATCCAGATGATACATATGGTCTCCATGGCAGTGGGTAACTGCCAGATCAAACGGCAGCCGGGTCAACCCCTTGATCATACCGACAAAATCACCATCCGTAAAGCCGGTATCAACTACAAGAGCCCGTTCGGTTCCCTCGATCAGATAGATGGAAGCGTCCTTTGCGTCTTCAATCCAATAAAAGCCGGGCATAATCCAGTGGATATCATACCGGTCATTCACCTTGGAGAACAGCCATCCCTTAGCTTCATCGCTGGCGTATGCCGGGTTCCATGCGGCGTGGGGATGCTCGCCGTGTTCCTCCATCCAGCCGGCAGGGTATTCGGTATACCGGACATCGGTTCCGCCGGCACCGCGCAGCGCATTGACCAGCCATCTGGAACCTGCGCACTTTTCAAAAGGTGCGGAAAGATAGCCGTCTGCTTTGACAACCGGGTCGTCTTCGGCGTGGAACGCCCAGACAGGCACATCCTTTGCCGTGCGCACTTCAAACGGGTCAGCGGCTCCGCAAATGGGCATCGCGGCGGCAAACAATCCGGGATATTTGGAAATCATCTTCCATGTTCCCATTCCACCCATTGAAAGCCCGGTGATATAGACGCGGGTACGGTCGATCGCGGCGCCTTTCGCCGGCAATGTCATAATCAGGCGGACGATCATTTCACTATACCATTCATCCGTCCACCATTCGTTTTCAGCCACCTGGGGTGCCACGATATAGCAGGGATGTTTTTCCTGCCAGCCGGGCACTGCAAAGGTATATCCGCCCGAATTGGCAAGTGCCAGTCTGGGGTTGTTTCCACGCTCACCTGCTCCGTGCAGGAAAATCACCAGCGGATAGGACTTTCCTTCCTCCGTTTTCGGAGTGAACAGCATATAATCCATCGTGCGGCTGCCCTGCCGAACCTGTTCACGGGTAAACTGATCCTTAATTGCTTCGATCTTCGGGTCAGGACGGCTGTAGAAGAAGTTGTCGGGGTCATAGCAGTAATCGACCATCTGCCCATGCCCGATATGGTAAAAATGCATCTCGCCGCCCTGCCACGGGATCGACGTCGGTTCACCTTTGAGCGTCCCATTGAGCAGCCCATTGGTAATAAACAGGGTATCCCGGACATACTGCCCGGTCAGCTGTACCGGAGACTGGTTGCGATGCCCGGGGTAGACTTTCAGGTCAGGGCACTTTTTGGTTTCCTCATACAGTGCTTTCAATCCCATCTGGAAGATATTCAGTGCAGAACTAAATGGAGTCTGCATCCAGAAATGCCCGGAACCAATGCCATCGCCAGAAAACAGCAGCTGATTTTCATAGTCAAGTGCCACCATCGAGCCTTTTGAATGACCGTTGATTGCAATTGTATGGAAACGATATCCGCCCAGATCAAATATTTTTCCAGGTTTCAGATCGATAAACCATTCCTTTTCTTCTCCATAGTCATACATTTCTTTAAGAAGGTCATAATCCTTATAACTCATGTAGATCGGAACGCCAGCTTGATGCAACTCGGTAATGGCAGCCCCTGCATGATCGAGATGACCATGTGTAATAAAAACAGAAAGCGGTTTGTCGGTAATTTTTCGGATTTCTTCATATAAGCCTGTTTCTGTCTGCAATGCATCTACCAGCAACGCCTGTTTCTGTCCAACAATCAGATATGCATCCACATATGGTCCCATTTGATTTGCTTCATTGAATTGCCAGATATTCTCGGCGATCTGTACTGGCGCGTCAACATGCTTGTTCATATCGGTTACCTTCCTTTCTTTCAGTTGTGGCAAAAGCCGCTGCCGGTAAAGACAGCGGCTTTTGCCGGATACTATTGGAGAAACAATCAGAAAATGCTTATTCGCAGAATGCAGCGTTCAGTTCATCCAGAACCGGCTGGATCATCGACATCTTATCGGATACCCACTGGTCGTAGTTGGCGCTGAAATCGCCGGACTTGGTGATCAGGTTGGCGTACTCGTCCGCGTAGGTCATCGAAGCGAGGTTCATCGCCTGAGAAGAATAGCTCATCAGGTTCCAGTCGACCTCCTGGTCTTTGCTGGAAGTAATCTCTGCGCGCTTGTTGTACAGGTCGGCGACCTTGTCGCGTGCAGTCTCGGTAAAGCCGGGGTTGATGAAGGAGTAGTCGTCGGACAGGATGAACATGTTGCCGGTGATCGGGTACAGGCTGGTATACTTGTTTTCCAGCGTGCCGTATTCAGTGTCCTTGACCAGGTTGACGATATTGCCGTCGTCATCATACGTCCAGTCAACTTCCGGGACACCCAGGCGGATTCTGAGCTGTCCTTCCTCGGTGCAGCCGTAATCCCAGATATTCATAATCCGCTCATAGGTCGCGTCATCCATATTGGGCGAGAGGATGTTGCATGCCCAGTAGTTGGTGGACGGCTGTTCATGGGAAACGCCCTCATCATCGGTCAGGATGAACACATCCGAGGTATCCCAGAAGGAAATGCCCAGATTTTCCTGCATATACTGCTCATACCGGTCAAAGTAGGCAGCCATGCCGCTTTCCATCGTTGCCGCGGCATCACCGGAAGCATAGAAGTGGCCTGCATCATCAGGTTCCTGGAGGGTGTAGAATTCCGGATACAGCAAACCGTTGTCATAAGCCTGCTTGATCTGCATAAGCGCTTCTTTAATGGCTGGATCATCCGCAGGACCCCAGTGATACTTGCCATCCTCACCCAGATAGTACGCAGAACCCAGTACACCTGCGTAACCGGATACACGGTCAACAGCCTGTCCAACGCTGCCGGAAAGATCATACCAGGGATACTGGACGATTCCTGCATCCTTGAGCGCCTGGCAGTATTCCAGGAACTGGGTCAGGCTGATTGAATTGCTTTCAATATTGGCAGACAGGTCATAGCCGATCTCCTCTGCCCAGTCGGTACGCATAAACAGCGAGATAT
>CALWWT010000037.1 GCA_944385325.1 uncultured Clostridia bacterium
ATTGACGCAGGCGACACCGCGCTGGTGCTTTCCCAGTCGTTTGTACCCGCGGAGCTGAAACCGGACAGCGAATACCCTTCCGAGCGGCGGGCGACCTATGTTTACCGGCTGGTAAACGGAAAATGGCTGTGTGCCATCGACAATTCTTACGGAACGACGCTTCTCGACTCATTCCAATAACATAACATCCCAATTGAAAGGTGGACTTTCAGATGAAAGTACTGGTAATCGGTTCCGGCGGACGTGAACACGCCATCGTGCTGGGACTGCTCAAATCGCCCAAAGTCACGGAACTGTGGTGCGCGCCTGGCAACGGCGGCATCAGCGCGGTTGCAAACACTGCGCCCGTGGGCGTCATGGACAAAGAAGGCATGGTTGCATTTGCCAAGGAAAAAGGCATTGAATTTGCAGTTGTTGCGCCTGACGACCCACTTGCAGCAGGCATGGCAGACGCTATGGAAGAAGCCGGAATCCCGGCATTCGGTCCGAGCGCAAAAGCTGCCCAAATTGAAGCCAGCAAGGTTTTCTCCAAAAACCTGATGAAGAAATACGGCATTCCGACTGCTTGCTACGAGACTTTCGAGGACGAAGACGCAGCCATCGCCTACCTGAAAGCGCAGAACAGCTACCCGGCGGTTATCAAGGCTGACGGTCTGGCACTGGGCAAAGGCGTAATCATCGCCGCGAACGAGCAGGAAGCCGTCGAAGCAGTCCACGAGATGATGAGCGAAGGCAAGTTTGGTGATTCGGGGCGCCGGGTCGTTATTGAAGAATTCCTGACCGGACCGGAAGTTTCGGTGCTGTCGTTTACTGACGGACAGACAATCGTTCCGATGATTTCCTCCAAAGACCATAAGCGCGCGAACGACAACGACGAAGGCTTGAACACCGGCGGTATGGGCACGATTGCACCCAACCCGTTCTATACTCCTGAAATTGCAGCCGAGTGCATGGAAAAGATTTTCCTTCCGACCATCGACGCAATGAACAAGGAAGGTCGTCCTTTCAAAGGCTGCCTGTACTTTGGTCTGATGCTGACGCCCAATGGTCCGAAGGTTATCGAGTATAACTGCCGTTTTGGTGACCCGGAGACACAGGTTGTTCTGCCGCTCTTAAAGAGCGACCTGCTGGAAATCATGATGGCTGTACAGGCCGGGCGTCTGAGCGAAGTACCGGTCGAGTTTTCGGACGAGACAGCAGCCTGTGTCGTCATGGCATCGGGCGGCTACCCTGTCAAGTACCAAAGCGGATACGAGATCACCGGTCTGGATGAAAAGGGTCAGGCTGAAGGCGTAACGGTCTATCATGCGGGAACCAAGCTGGTTGACGGCAAGTTTGTCACAGCTGGCGGACGTGTCCTCGGCGTGACCGCGACCGGAAAGACGCTGGATGAAGCACTTGAGAAAGCATATGCAGGTGTCGAAAAAATCCACTTCACCGACGCGCACTACCGCAAGGACATTGGCAGAACCAAATAAACGTCTGAATATTTTATAAATATTCTACGTAAACAATAAGACCTGAGCGTTATTCTGTTAAATATACAGAATGACGTTCAGGTCTTTTACTATTGGTTGATGCTACATTCTCTTTCTGTAATTTCCATTTCCCAGAAAGTCAATAAACCCTTTATCCCTTAAAATCTGCAACTGTTGTCTTATTTTAGCCTTAATATGGCTATTTTGTGGATACTTCACTTGCAATTCTGCTTCAAATAAATACATGTCGCTTAATGAAAACTCATAACCACTTAAACGATTTACACAATTTAAAACATCTAAAAGCCATCCCCTGCTATTGATATTTTTTATTTCCAAAGACTGCACATTGTTTACTTTATCAATAACATCTTGTTTATCCAAAATAATGCCATTGGAAATAATGAAAATTCGACCCTGAATTGGGATTTTTTCAAACAAAATATTACATCCTACCCATCCGGCACGACGAGCAGTTGCAGGTAATGGCTTACGTTTTTCGATAATGGCAGGCACAAAAAAATGTTTTGGGATAAAAACCAAATCCTGAACCTGCATCTTTTCTCTCGAATAACTCATAAATAAAAAATCAGGATTTTGATTACTGGTTATTCTCTGCACCATTGTTTTATAGGCACCATCATTTATTTTACTACCCAGAGTACCATTTTTACTTTTCAGTTCATATTCGTTATGACAAGCAGGACAGAAAAAATCGGCAACTGGACGGTTGTTCTCAAAATGTTGGATATGTACGTTCCCACAACGCGGACAATACATGTATTTACTTATCCAATCTTCTGTCAATATCCGCGCAATCTGTGAATTTGAATGATATGGTGAAGCTAAATGATTATCAAAACTCAGTTCCATAATAAATGCATACCCTATAGGCAAACCGGAAGCGTAAACCGCCACAAACTGTCCACCGGACAGTTTGTGGGGATAACGAGCAAAAAGTCGTTAGCGCCGTGCCGACCCACGTAGTCCCACATACTGCGTAAATCAATGATGCTGTCCTCGCACAGGTATGGGAAGGAGGCATCGAACCTCCTTCCCATATTGAGCACCCCTTAATAGGGTTCTCAAACTCTCCTGATTTATTTTTGGGAATAAGAGATTTCGCTCTCTGCGGAGAGCGACCACAGTTCCCGATGGGAACTGGACAGTTTCCACAGGAAACTGTGTGGTTTGCAAAGCAAACCGTGCTCTGCCCTCTGGACTTCCGCAAGCCTTTGAAAAAGGCTTGACCTAAACTTTTATATCATTACCGTACCCACATTGTGCGTAACTTTGGCACTCGCTCTGCGCTCGCGTGAACCAACAATCACAGTTCCGCAATAACTGCAACCAAATCTTTCGCGGTCTGTTCGTTGATTTTGAGTTCATCCATCAATTCCTGAGCGGTAGCAGCCTTCATTTTCGGTTTAGTCGGCCATTTCGCCATGAACTTTTTAAGTTTCACGTCACCGATACCGCGAACCTCTTTGAGTTTTGATGTCATATCCGCCTTTTTATGGAGCATCCGCTGGTAAGCGATCGCGTACCGGTGTACCTCGTCCTGAATTGCCGTCACCATCGTAAACGCCGAGCGGGTCATCGACAGTGCGATTTCACCTTCCCCGGTCGTCAGCGCCCGGGTTCTATGGCGGTTATCCTTGACCATCCCAAACAGCGCGGTATGAATGCCGAGTTCCTCGAGAACCGGCGCGACAGCATTGACATGTCCTTTACCGCCATCGAGCAGAATCAAATCCGGCAGCCTTGAAAACCCGGGATCACCGTCAAGATACCGGACAAACCGTCTTCTGAGCACCTCACGCATCGACCCGTAGTCATCCTGCCCGACCACGTCGCGGATAGCAAACCGCCGGTATGCCTTTTTCAGCGGTCTTCCGTTTTCAAAAACGACCATACCGCCGACCCGTCCGGTATCGCCCCAGTTGGAGATATCGTACGCCTCGATATAAATCGGTGTTGACGGCATCCCGAGCAGCCGCTGCAATTCTTCCAGCGCCGCGACTTCCCGACCAGTGCGCTTGATTTTATGTGCCAGCTGTTCAAGTGCGTTATTCTGCGCCATTTCCATCAGCTTTTTGCGCTCACCTCTCTGCGGCACGACCGCCTGAACATTATGTTCACACTGCACCCGGAGAAATTCCGCGAACATCTCCATGTCCGCAGCTGCTTTATCCAGCACGACAGCTTTCGGGATATCCTGCCGACCGGTATAATACCGGTAGATAAACTCCTCCCGAACCTCGTCGGCACTCCCCTGTTTATCAAAGGTGAAATTCTCTTTGTCGGCAATTTTACCCTCGCGAATTTTAAAGATTACGCAGCTGACCAGACCGCCGTTTTCAGCGAATCCCCAGACATCCATCTGCCGGTCTTCACCGAGCAGAACCGTCTGTTTATCGGATATTTTTTTGATTGCTGCCAGCTGGTCACGAAGCCGTGCCGCTCTCTCAAAGTCGAGCGCGTCGGCAGCCTCGAACATCTGCCGTTCCAGCTCGTCAACCGAAGCAGCCGCACCGCCGCCGCGGATATATTCGACCGCTTCCTCGACGATCGCCCGGTAATCCTCACGGGAAATTTTACCCTGACATAACCCCATACAACGCTTGATATGGAAATTCAGGCAGGGTCTTGCTTTTCTGAAATCCTGCGGAAACTTGCGGTTACAGGTAGGCAGCTTGAAGATCTGCCCGACCTGTTCGACCGTTTCCCTCACGACAAATCCGCTCATATACGGCCCGATCAGCAGCCCGTTATCCTGCGGCTTCTGCAAGCAAGCCTCGATGCGCGGGTACTCCTCATCGGTGACATGGATATAATGATACCCTTTATCATCCATCAGCAGGATGTTATACTTTGGGCGATAATGCTTGATCAGCGAACATTCCAGCACCAGCGCCTCGAACTCGCTTGACGTGACGATAAAGTCAAAATCATTGACACAACTGACCATCTGTCTGGTTTTCTCGGTATGGGAGGAATTTTCGCGGAAGTAGCTGACCACCCGGTTTTTGAGCGCCTTTGCCTTACCGACATAGATAATCTCGCCGGTTTTCTCCTTCATCAGATAGCATCCAGGTTCAAGCGGCAGCAGCAGCGCTTTCGCGCGCAGTTCGTCAATATTCATCCAGCACCTCCGCGGCAGAAAACAAAGTTTCTTCCATATAATATGTGTTAATCGCCGTCGGTAATCACGACAGCCCTGCTGCCCATTCCTTCAAAAATTTCCGCAAACCGGTCAATTTCCGCTTCCCATTCGCCATAGATCGGGTCAGCGAGGGTAACGGTATCGCCGTCGATGCCGGAGAGCACGACGCAGTGCAGCCCGCCGTATGGATGCTCGGTCGTACCATCCGGCAGAATCCAGGTATAACCGGTCCTGCGGACGTCGGCGAGCTGCTGGGTCACCCAGACGATAACCGGTTTCCCCTTTTGGAGCCAACCTGCGAGCTGGTCAATATCCGCGCCGGTAATCGACTGGGCGGTCATATCCGAACCAGCGTCACGCAGATAGTCATTCGCTGCCTGCACAATCGGTCCTTCAAAGCAGTACCAGCCGGAAGCAGTTGCCGGATTGCCGACATACGCCTTTTCAGGGTCAGGAACGGACATAATGCCGTTTTGATAGGTAATGGTTCCGCACGGCAGGTAATTATCCGCGAGATCGGTATGGCTGACATCGAAGCCGAAAAACTGCAAAACCTCCGCAAGGCTGGTCACTTCGCAGCCATTCGGCAGAGCGGGATTCTGCATAATCACCGGGACGCTGAGTTTCACACTTTCAAGCATAATACCATCCTCTCCGAACCGGTAGAGACTGCCATTGAGAGAAACTTCACCGGTTGCCATTTCGCCATTTGCATTGTAATAACGTGTACCGTCCGACATTTGGACAAAGCCGGTCATCAGCCTTCCGGCGTCGTTGAACAGATAAGGAACGCCGTCGATTGTAAATTCGCCGGACACCGTGCATCCCCACTGGTCGCGCCAGTAGATACCGTCGAATTCTTCCGACCAACCGGACACCGGCGCGCCGTTTTCATCGAGCAGCGAGAGCCTGCCATCGATTTGAACCAGCCCACGCTGCAAAACGCCGTCTTCATTATAATAGCGCAAACCACCGGAAGTATACGTCCATCCGACAGCGAGCACGCCATCCGGAGCGGCGAAATAATCCTGACCATCCAGCGAGAACGCGCCGACAGCCATCACGCCGTCCTCCCGGAAGAAGAGCGTTCCGAGTTCAGAATGGACGAAGCCGGTTTTCGGGTATCCGTGTTCAAAGAAGTATGTATTTTCGCCGATAATCGTCAGCCCCTCTGCCGGAACGCCGTTCTGGTCGAGGTAAAAGGAAACGCCGTCCTCATCCAGCTGCCAGCCGGACTTTACCGAAAGCGGCTGAGCCTGAACCGCTGGCTTTTCAGTGTCGGGCACCGATTCCAGTCGGGCGATATTTTCCTGCGCGAACACAGCGCGGGAAGCCTGCGATTCCAGCAGGAAAAGACCCGCTCCCAGCGAAAGCGAAGCGAGACAGCACCCAACACAGCAAGCGAACCGAACCAAACGGTCACGGGTTCGGTAAGACGAGATACGGCGAGCGTAACGAACAGGCATACAACAGCTCCTAACCCAAAATAACAGTCTATTCCCCTCTATTTTACCACATTCACCAATTTTTTCAAGCCCGGTGTCCGGGCTGACAGTTCGCGTTGGTCGGCGGCGTTCCGACCGCCTCGGTCGTGAAAAACACTACCTGAGCAAAAGCGGCGCAGTGCCTGCGCTCCCTTATTCGCGTTGGTCGGCGGCGTGCCGACCGCCTCGGTCGTGCGTAAAACAGCCTTCGCGAACGCGGCGGGTAGATGGTGCAGAATTATCTGCACAAAAAAACCGGGCAGATGGGTATATCCCGTCTTTTCTGCCCGGATGAAGATCGAAGCTTATAACTGCTAAGCTTTTGAGGGGAGACTAAAACGTCAGCAAACTGGGAGCGCAGGCACTGCGCCGCCCGGAAAAACTCCGGACGCCATTGTATCTGATCGATCAGACGATATTGCTGTGAAATGTAAGAGTTTCGACCACCGAACTGCCATTATAGACCGTTACGGTCGCTTCCAGCCGGTAGTAATAACCGGAAATTGCCGGATAATCACCACTCAAAGAGACTTTTCCATTACTGCCGTTCACCGTTCCCATTGACCCAG